>JBGVMD010000012.1:0-7514 GCA_045124575.1 Faecousia sp. | reverse complement strand
AAAGGGGGCTGGCAAATTGCCGATTTCAGGCAATTTGGCTGGGGGATTGTCGTTTTTTTACAATCCCTCCGACCAAAATCAAAGATTTTGGCCACCTCCCTTTACACAAGGGAGGCTCGCGCTGCGCGCTCCATCTGCCCGATAAACTGCAATTTATCTTCTTTTTGCGATCTCGTTGGCTAAGCGGGCGAATTCAGGGATGGAAAGGGTCTCGCCACGGACATTGGCGTCGAAGCCGGCGGCTTCGATGACTTCCACCGCGCCGGTCTTCCCCAGTTCCGGGAAGCCGGAGGCCAGGCCGTTAGATAGCTTTTTACGGCGCTGGGCGAAGCTGGCACGGACAAGGCGGAAGAAGATTTTTTCATCCTCAATGCCCCAATTGCGCTCCTTGCGGACATTCAGCTGGATCACCGCAGAGGTGACTTTCGGCTGGGGCATAAAGCAGTGGGCGGGCACATCAAACAGCAGCTTCGGTTCGGCATAATACTGGCAAAACACGGTAAAGGCGCTGTAATCCTCGCTGCCGGGAGCCGCGGCAATGCGCTGGGCCACTTCTTTTTGCACCATGACGGTGACAGAGTCGAAGCAATCGGCTTCCAGCAGGGCGCTGAGGATGGGAGAGGTAATATAATAAGGTAGATTGGCACAGGCCATGGGGCGCAAGCCAGCAAACTTCTCCGCCACCAGAGCAGATACATCCTGATTCAGCACATCGTCCCAGATGATCTCCAAATTCTCAAATTCACCCACCGTTTTTTCCAGAATGGGCGCAAGGCGCTTGTCCAGTTCCACGGCGCAGACCTTTTTCGCCCGCAGGCACAGTTGCTGCGTCAGCGGGCCGATGCCGGGGCCGATCTCCAAAACACCGGCAGTTTCGTCCACACCCGCATCCCGGGCGATGGACTCAGGCACCCAGCTTTGGGTGAGGAAATTCTGACCCTTGGCCTTGGAAAAATGGAAGCCATGCTCCGCAAGCAGCGGCTTCATCACATTGATGTCGCAAACGTTAATCATAACGCACCTCAAAAGCAAAAATCTTTGGGGGTATTATAGCAGAAAATATAGCTTTTTGCAATGGCAGGGTTGACATTTGCATAAAAATGTGCTAAGTTTCTTGTGTAAAAAGCTGTGATGAAGACACGCATTCCCGGTAAGATTCCCAGAGAGGGTGCCATTTGGTGCAAGGCATCTGTAACACTGCCGAGAGTGATACCACTTCTGAGCCGCCGGGAAGAAATGCCCGGACGGGTGCGCCCGTTAAAGCGTCAATGAGTGGCTTCCCATGGGGAAGCAACCAGGGTGGAACCGTGGAATACATTTGTATCCCACCCCTGATTTTTCAGGGGGTGGGTATTTTTTATACCTTCTCCCAAGTAAAAAGGAGGAAAACACTATGGAAAACGAAAATCTGTACACCTTTGAGAATCCCGAATACCGCAAGACCTTCTGGCACACCAGCTCCCATGTGATGGCTCAGGTTGTCAAGCGTCTGTGGCCCGAAGTGCAGCTGGCCATTGGCCCTGCCATTGACGAGGGCTGGTACTACGACTTTGACGCCCCCTTCTCCTTCACCCCCGATCACCTTTCTCAGATCGAGGCCGAGATGAAGAAGATCGTCAAGGAGCGCATTAAGCTGGAGCGCAGCGAAAAGAGCCGTGAGGATGCGCTGGCTTGGGCTGATGAGCACAACGAGCCTTACAAGAAGGAACTGATCGAAGATCTGCCCGCTGACGCAATTATCTCCTTCTACACCCAGGGTGAATTCACCGACCTGTGCGCCGGCCCCCACCTGGATCACACCGGCCGTCTGCGCCACAACGGTTTTAAGCTGACCAACTCCTGCGGCGCTTACTGGCGTGGCGACTCCAACCGCAAGATGCTGCAGCGCATCTACGGCATCGGCTTCCCCACCAAGGACGAACTGGACGCTTATCTGGCTGCCCAGGAAGAGGCTCTGAAGCGGGATCACAACAAGCTGGGCCGCGAGCTGGAGTTCTTCACCACCGTGGAAGAAATCGGCCAGGGTTTGCCCATCCTGCTGCCTAAGGGCGCCCGTGTCATTCAGACTCTGCAGCGCTGGGTAGAGGATGAGGAGCAGAAGCGCGGCTACCTGCTGACCAAGACTCCCCTGATGGCAAAATCCGATCTGTACAAGATCTCCGGCCACTGGGATCACTACCGTGACGGCATGTTCGTGCTGGGTGATCCCAACGATGAGACCAAGGAGTGCTTCGCTCTGCGTCCCATGACCTGCCCCTTCCAGTATCAGGTTTACCTGAACCGTGCCCGTTCCTACAGAGATCTGCCCATGCGTTTGGGCGAGACCTCTACCCTGTTCCGTAACGAGGATTCCGGCGAGATGCACGGCCTGATCCGTGTCCGCCAGTTCACCATTTCCGAAGGCCACCTGGTGCTGCGCCCCGATCAGCTGGAAGAGGAATTCAAGGGCTGTTTGGAGCTGGCTAAGTACTGCCTGGATACCGTGGGCATGCTGGAAAACTGCTCCTTCCGTTTCTCCCAGTGGGATCCTTCCCGTGCCGGCATCAAGTACGAAGGCACCGCTGAGCAGTGGGAAGAGGCACAGCGTGTCATGGGTGAAATTCTGGATAACCTGGGCGTCAAGTACGAAGTGGGCATCGACGAGGCCGCTTTCTATGGCCCCAAGCTGGACATTCAGTACAAGAATGTCTTCGGCAAGGAAGATACCATCGTCACCATCCAGATCGACATGCTGCTGGCTGAGAAGTTCGGCATGGAATACACCGACTCCGACGGCCAGAAGAAGACCCCCTATATCATCCACCGCACTTCCCTGGGTTGCTACGAGCGTACCCTGGCCTACCTCATTGAGCGTTACGCCGGTGCTCTGCCCCTGTGGATGATGCCCACCCAGGTGAAGGTTCTGCCCATCACCGACCGGGCTCACGAGTATGCCAAGGAGCTGAGCGATAAGCTGAACGCCCTGAATATCCACGCCGATACCGACTGCCGTAGCGAAAAGCTGGGCTACAAGATCCGCGAGGCACAGATGCAGAAGATCCCCTATATGCTGGTCATTGGCGACCGGGATATGGAGAACGGCACTGTTTCCGTCCGTACCCGCAAGGGCGAGGATCTGGGCGCTATGACCCCCGACGAATTCATCAGCAAGTGCCTGATGGAGATCGCCACCAAGAGCAAGGAAGTTTAATAAGTGAAAGAGCCGCTCCGTTTTTGGAGCGGCTCTTGTTTTCTCCTATCACATGTGGTATAATAAGGAAAAAATGGAGGTGATATAATGCGTTGGATCTTTGCAATTGCATTACTTGTTTTTGGCGGCTACATGATGGTGTCGGGCAGTGTGGTTTTAGGACTGATTCTGCTGATTGCCGGCGTGCTGACCACTATTCGCTGCATCGTTGGTGCTGTCTTTAAGGTGATTTGGAAACTGATCCGCAAACCGCTGGCCATCGTATTGGCCATTTTGTTGGTTGCTATGGCCATTACTGCAGTACCCATTTTAATTGGCGTAAAGAGCCAGCCCGCTGTCAGTTGTGACTATTTGATCGTTTTGGGTGCAGGTGTGGAGGGAGATACCCCTTCTCCCATTCTGCAGGACCGGATCGAAATGGCCTATGCCTATCTGACCGAGCACCCGGACACCATTTGCATTGCCACCGGCGGCAAGGGTGACGATGAG
This sequence comes from Faecousia sp., assembly GCA_045124575.1. Taxonomy (GTDB): domain Bacteria; phylum Bacillota; class Clostridia; order Oscillospirales; family Oscillospiraceae; genus Faecousia. The sequence goes on along the minus strand of JBGVMD010000012.1, from coordinate 3,835 downwards.
AACATTGCCGAGGCGCAGTGCATTTTTAACCATCTGACCGCCATGGGCATTGGGGAAGATCGGATTTGGATGGAAGATCAGGCGACTTCCACCGTGGAGAATTTCCAGTATTCCATTGCCCTGTTGGAGGAAGAAACTGGAAGTGTTCCCGAAAGTGTGGGTGTGCTGTCCAATGAGTTCCATCTGTTCCGGGCCAGCCTGATGGCCAAAAAGCAGGGGCTGAAGCCTATTTTTGTGGCCGCGCCTACCAGCAATACAGGTGTGCGGATTGGCTACACCATTCGTGAAATTTTCGTTCTCTGGAACTACCTGATCTTTGGAGGTTAAGAACATGATCGACATGAAATATGCGGACTACGCATGGGAAATGACCGAAAAACTGCTGGCCATCGACTCCCCGTCCGGCTACACCGCCAAGGCGGCTACCTGGGTACGAGATGCCTTTGCAGAATTGGGTTTTGACGCCCACATCACCACCAAAGGCGGCGTGGTCATCGACCTGGGCGGTGAAAATAAGAATGATGGTCTTCTGCTGGAAGCCCACGCTGATACCTTGGGCGCCATGGTTTCTCAGATCAAGGGCGACGGTCGGCTGAAAATGACCTCTCTGGGCGGCATGAATCCCAACAATGCGGAAACCGAAAATGTGCGGGTCTACACCCGCAGCGGCAAGGTGATTGAAGGCACTTGCCAGCTGTGCAACGCCTCCGTCCATGTCAACGGCGATTACAGCTCCGCCAAGCGGGACTGGAACAGTGTTGAAATCGTGCTGGACGAGGATGTAAGCTCTGCCAAGGGAGCACGAGAACTGGGCATTGAGGTGGGCGACATCGTCTGCTTTGACCCCCGCACCCGCCGCACCGCCTCCGGGTATCTCAAGAGCCGCTTCCTGGACGACAAGCTGAGCGTGGGCATTCTCTTCGGCTTTGCCAAGTATCTGAAGGACAACAACATCTCCCCCGCCCGCCGGGTCTACTGTCATGTGACCGTTTACGAAGAAGTGGGTCACGGTGGCTGTGCCAGCGTGCCGGAAGGTGTGACGGAAGCCATTTCCGTGGACATGGGCTGCGTAGGTGCTGGTCTGCAGTGCACCGAAAAGCAGGTTTCCATCTGCGCCAAAGACTCCGGCGGCCCTTACAGCTATGAGGTTGTGGGCAAGCTGATCGACGCCGCCAAGAAGACCGGTGCAGACTATGCTGTGGATGTGTATCCCTTCTATGGCTCCGATGTGGAGGCTACTCTGAGAAGTGGTCATGACATCCGCCACGGTCTGATCGGCGCCGGCGTGTACGCCAGCCACGGCTATGAGCGCAGCCACATTGATGGCGTGCTCAACAGTCTGAAGGTGCTGTGCGGCTATTTGGATGTATAAAAAACAGCAAAATGCAGGAGGCAATTGCCTCCTGCATTTTTATATTGGGTGAATTAGGCCTTTTCCAGAGCCAGGGTGCGGGTGGTGGTGTCGCAGACTTCGGAAGGTCCAAAGTACTGGATGGCACCGGGGTACAGGTAGCAGGTCTCGACAGCCCACTTCTCACGGTTCTCACAGAAGAACTTGAAGGGTGCGCCCTCCAGCTCCACCAGAGCCTTACGGATAACGGGCTTGTCTGCACCGTGGCGGCGCTCGATGTTCATCATCTTGGTGATGGGCATACCGCCGGCAACCCACTCTTCAGCGGGAGCCTGCAGGTTGGAAACCTTGCTGAGGTAGCCGGTGTAACCATACTGGATCAGCATAGCAGCATTGTAGCCCAGAGAGTAGCAGTAGTCAGCATCAAAGTTGGAGGGGAAAGCGCAGCGGCCTTCGTAGCCCAGGAAGTGATGCAGGGCGGAGAACTTGCCCTTGTAGGAGCCGGCAGCCTTACGGGCAGCCAGGTTGTCCTTCACCAGAGCGGAGAACAGCTTCTCGGACTCGATCAGAGAAACCTGAACGTTACCGTGGGGATCACGCTCCAGGAACAGCTGCTGCTGAATGTTCTCGGGCAGGATGGCGAAGACTGCGAAGGAAGCCTCGGTCAGGCCATTCTTGATGAAAGCAAACTTTTCGCTCCAGGTGGGCAGAGCGTTGAAAGCGTCAGCCTTAGCGCCAGCCAGCAGCTCGTTGATTTCAGCAATCAGCACGGAGAACTCGGGTACAAACTCCACGATGCCCTCGGGGATGATGGCAACGCCGAAGTTCCAGCCCTTGGCAGCACGGGCAGCAACGGAATCGGCGATTTGGTCAGCAACCTGAGCCAGGGACATCTTCTTGGCGGCAACTTCCTCGCCAACCAGGCAGATGTTGGGCTGGGTCTGCAGAGCACATTCCAGAGCAACATGGGAAGCGGAGCGGCCCATGACCTTGATGAAGTGCCAGTACTTCTTAGCGGAGTTGGCATCACGCTCGATGTTGCCGATGATCTCAGCATAGGTCTTGGTAGCGGTATCGAAGCCGAAGGAGCACTCGATATCCTCGTTCTTCAGGTCACCGTCGATGGTCTTGGGGCAGCCAATAACCTGGATGCCGGTGTTGTGAGCAGCGCAGTACTCAGCCAGAACAGCAGCATTGGTGTTGGAGTCGTCACCGCCGATGATGACCAGGGCATTGACGCCGTGGTTCTTGCAGTTTTCCACCACAACGGCAAACTGCTCCTGGGTCTCCAGCTTGGTACGGCCGGAACCGATGATGTCGAAGCCGCCGGTGTTGCGATACTGATTGATGTAGTCATCCTCGAAAACGATAAAGTCGTTCTCCAGCAGACCGCTGGGGCCACCCTTGAAGCCGATCAAAACATTCTCGGGATTGGTAGCCTTCAGGGCATCGTACAGGCCGCAAATAACATTGTGACCGCCGGGGGCCTGGCCACCGGACAGAATCACGCCCACAACCTGCTTCTTAGCAGGAGCGGTGTTCTGGCCCTTCTGGAAGGTAATCTCGTTTTTGCCATAGGTATTGGGGAACAGAGCGGCGATCTTCTCCTGATCAGCAACGGACTGGGTTGCCTCACCGTTTTTCACACAGATCTCGGAAATGCCGTTTCTGAGCATACCGGGCAGCTTGGGGTTATACTGGTATCTTGCCAGCTGCAGAGGGGAAAGCTTCATGATAAACACTCCTTGCATTTTTTGTTATAGGTTTACGCATACATTATACTGCATTTCTTTCCAAAGGTAAATAGTTATTTCACAGATAAAATGTACAATATTTTTTCCGGTTTCCAGGTGGTAATTTCACAATATGTGTATTGAAATCACAAAAAAATATGCTATAATAGACTCGAAATATTGCAGACCGTGCCTTCGGCCTGCTAAAAAAGAAAGGATTGATTCCAATGGCTCTTGTAAATACCAAGGAAATGTTTGAGAAGGCCTACAATGGCGGCTACGCCATCGGTGCTTTCAACGTCAACAACATGGAAATCGTTCAGGCTATTACCGAGGCCTGTAAGGAGGAGAAGTCCCCCGTTATTCTGCAGGTTTCCAAGGGTGCCCGCGCTTACGCCAACCACACCTACCTGGTGAAGCTGGTTGAGGCTGCTGTTATTGAGTGCCCCGAGATTCCGATCGCTCTGCACCTGGACCACGGTGACAGCTTCGAGACCTGCAAGTCCTGCATCGACGGCGGGTTTACTTCCGTCATGATCGACGCTTCCAGCAAGCCCTTCGAGGAGAACATCGAGATCACCAAGCGTGTGGTTGAGTACGCTCACGAGCGCGGTGTTGTGGTCGAGGCTGAGCTGGGCGCTCTGGCCGGTGTTGAGGACGAAGTCAACGTTTCCGCTGACCACGCTCACTACACCCGTCCCGAGGAAGTCGAGGAGTTCGTTGCACGCACCGGCTGTGACTCCCTGGCCAT
>JBGVMD010000011.1:0-64026 GCA_045124575.1 Faecousia sp. | reverse complement strand
GGACGTCAACATCTTCGTCTTCGACACCGAGGTTTACTCCAACACCGGCGGTCAGGCTTCCAAGGCTTCCAACATCGGCCAGGTCGCTCAGTTCGCTGCCTCCGGTAAGGAAACCAAGAAGAAGTCCCTGGCTGAGATCGCAATGAGCTACGGCTATGTTTACGTTGCTCAGATCGCCATGGGCGCCAACCAGGCTCAGACCATCAAGGCTATCTGCGAGGCAGAGGCTTACAACGGTCCTTCCCTGATCATCGGCTACGCTCCCTGTGAGATGCACTCCATCAAGGGTGGCATGATGAACTGCCAGGCTGAAATGAAGAAGGCTGTGGATTGCGGCTACTGGAACCTGTTCCGCTTCGATCCCTCCAAGGAGACCGGCAAGTTCCAGCTGGACAGCAAGGATCCCAAGGAAGGCTATCAGGAGTTCCTGATGAACGAGGCTCGTTACTCCCGTCTGACCCGCGAGTTCCCCGACCGTGCAAAGGTCCTGTTCGCTCAGAACGAGGCTGCTGCTAAGGAACGTTGGGAGCATCTGAAGAAGCTGGTCGAGATGTACAAGGACTAATTCCTCGTCCAAGACCTAAATAACGACCGCCCCGGGAAACCGGGGCGGTTTTATTCCAATTATAATCAGGACAAATTGTTGTTTATAGCGCAGCTTCGTAGGGGATTTTTATATTATGCGTGTCAACAACAGTTTCTCACAGGAAAGGACATACCTATGCTTTGCACCGTCATTGATATTCGGGGTGATTATGCCTTCGTCCGGTATGACGATACCGGCGTGGTTTCCGAAGTGGCCATCGCCCTGCTCCCTTTCGGCATCGACGTGGGCGATCGGCTGAGATTTGAAAATTTTGAGTTTTCCAGCATATAACCACTTTCCCTTATAGGGACTGGTCTCCGGACTGTCCTATCGAGAAGCCATATTTCCCGACGCACTGTCGGGGGACACAGGGCCATACATCGCATCCATAAAGAATCGGAGCTGCCGAATTCGGCAGCTCCGATTGGATTTTATTCTTTCTTTTGCTCATGTTGCTTATTATTCGCCTTCTTGGCCTTACGGCGCTTGCGAATAGAGAACATGAAATGAGGCTGAAGTTCCGGTGGATGGCACTCCAGCTTTTCAGCCGGAACGGCGCGGTGCTGTATACGCTTATTCGTAAACTCCCGCAGCAGAGTGTAAACAACGGAAGCGAGAGGAACCATCAGGAACATGCCCATCACGCCCATCAGTCCGCCGCCAACAGCCACAGCCAGCAGCACCCACATACCGGGCAAACCAATAGATTCGCCCACAACCTTGGGATAGATCACATTGCCCTCGAACTGCTGGATCACCAAAAACATCAGTACAAAAGCCACTGCCTGCATAGGGTCATTCACCAGAATAAAGAATGCGCCCAAAATACATCCGGCAAAGGCACCCACCAGGGGAACCAAAGCGGTAACAGTAATGACCACACAGATCAAAGGGATGTAGGGCATTTTGAAAATCGCCATAGTGGGCACAAAAAGCAAGCCCAAAATCACCGCTTCGATACACTGACCGGTGATAAAATTAGAGAAGGTAGAATTGGTCATACGCAGGATGCGCACCAATTCATCAGCATGTTTTTCCTTCAGTAAAGAGTAAAGCAGCTTTCTACCCTGGCGAGCCAAGGTTTCTTTACGTGCCAAGCAGTAAAAGGCAAAGATGATACTGAAAACAGCGTTAATAATTCCACTGGCCAGGCTACCAAGAAGATTCACCGCACTGCCCAAAATGGTGGAAATACTGCTCTCCAGAGCAGAAAGCACAGTTTCTACCACAGTTTTCCACTCTACACCCAAGTATCCATCTTCCAAGCCCAGCATATCCCGGATCTTGGGATGTTGTTCCAGGAAAAGATTCACCCGATCGGTAACATTCACAAAGAAGTTGGGAAGCTGTTCCACCAAATTCTTCACCGTCTCCTCAATTTGAGGCACCAGCAGCAAAAGCACCGCAGCAATCACCAGCACAACAGCCAGCAGCATCAAGCAAATTGCTGTAATACGACGGACCTTTTCGTTTTTCAGTTTCCCCAGTTTGGTCTCAAAGAAACGAACCGGAACATTCAAAATAAAGGCCAGGAGCGCACCAAGGATAAAGGGAGAAAAAATTCCTTTTAAGAAATTCCAAATCATCTTCACACGTTCTGTCTCCCGCAGGAGTATATATCCTACGATCAGAGCAAAAACAGCAATAACAAATCCTCGGCTGACTTTTCTGTCAATTTTTAATTCCATGGCGGCCCCCCCTTTTTGCTGATGCTATTATTATATCCTCAAGAATTCTAAATGTCCAGTAAATTGATGGGTGGAAATTGTAAATTTTATATGATGAACAGAGCATACATATTGATTCCGAGGCATAAGTTTTTTCAGCACACAGCATCGGAGGGAGGCAAGTGAGCAATACGATTGAGCAAAGAGCCTGCGAACTGGCTGTGTACATGATTGAAACCGGCGCTACCGTTCGCGCCGCCGCAAGTCACTTTGGAATTTCAAAATCCACTGTTCACAAAGATCTGCAACAAAGGCTGCCAAAGTGCAATCCAACGCTATACACGCAGGTAAGAAAGGTTTTGGATTTGAACAAGATGGAGCGCCATATCCGCGGAGGAATGGCCACCAGAAGAATGTATAAGGGCGAATGAGAACGCTCCCCGGCAGATGCCGGGGAGCGTTTCTGCAAGAAGAAAGAATATATTACAGATCATCTGCATCCTGGACAGGGGTTTCATATTTTTCAATCGGTCGACCGGTATAGCACCCCTGGGGATCCGTAATAATGGGACTTGGTTTGGGCGGATCCATAGGCTCTGTGGGGATATGAGGTTTCCTTCGATTCATAAGATGCTCCTTCTAATCGTTTTTCTGAAACGGACATGTGGATTTCCGTTTTGGTCATAGCCCTAGTTTTTCCCTATTTTTATATGATAAAACTGTAAATTATTCACAAATTTATAGTTGCCAAGTGCAATCTTTCGTGTTATACTGTCCGTACAGGCTGCTACACGCAGCATAAAAACGGAGGTATTGTCATGTACGATCGCAGCTATAATTTTTCCGCCGGCCCCGCTACCATGCCCGTTCCCGTCCTGGAAGAGATCCGTGATGAGATGATGAACTACCGTGGCAGCGGTATGTGCGTCATGGAAATGTCCCACCGCTCCAAAGTCTTCCAGGAGATCTACGACAATGCAGAAGCTGATCTGCGCAAGCTGATGAATATTCCGAATAACTACAAGGTGCTGTTCATTCAGGGTGGCGCTACCCTACAGTTTGCCATGATCCCCATGAATCTGATGAAAAATGGTGTTGCTGACTACATCGTCACCGGCGCCTGGTCTGAAAAGGCCTTTAAAGAAGCTAAGAAGTATGGCGATGTACAGTGTATCGCCACTTCCAAGGATCGCAACTTCTCCTATATCCCCGACTGCTCTGATCTACCCATCCGGGAGAATGCAGACTATGTTTACATCTGTGAAAATGAGACCATCCACGGCACCACTTTCCAGCAGCTGCCCAACACCAAGGGCAAGATCCTGGTATCCGACCAGTCCTCCATGTTCCTCTCCAAGCCCTGTAATGTGAATGACTACGGCATGATCTACGGTGGCGTGCAGAAGAACATCGGCCCCGCCGGCATGGCCATCGTCATCATCCGGGAAGACCTGATCCGCGAGGATCTGGATCCCCGCATCCCTGTGTATATGCGCTATGACACCCATGCTAATAACGCCTCCATGTACAACACCCCCAATTGCTGGGGCATCTACTGCTGCGGCAAGGTGTTCCGTTACCTGTTGAACAACGGCGGTCTGGAAGCCATGGCAGACTACAATGAGCGTAAGGCCAAGGTGCTGTACGAATATTTGGATGAGAGCAAGATGTTTAGCGGCACCGTTGATAAGGAAGTCCGCTCTCTCATGAACATTCCCTTCGTCACAGAAAGCAAGGAACTGGATGCCGAAGTAGTGGCCTACACCAAGAAGGCCGGCTTTGACAATCTGAAGGGCCACAAGTCTGTTGGCGGTCTGCGTGCTTCTACATATAACGCCATGCCCATTGAGGGTGTGGAGGCACTGGTAGAGTGCCTGAAGAAATTCGAAGCCGAGCACAAGTAAAAAAGGAGGATAGATCGTATGAGAATTCTCGTAACAGATGGCATGGATAAGTCCGCCATGGCGCAGCTGCGCGCAGGTGGCCATGATGTAGTGGAGCAGTTCTATGAGCCGGCTGAATTAGGCCAGGCACTCCGTGATTTTGACGCTGTTGTCATCCGTTCTGCCACCAAAATCCGCAAGGCGCAACTGGAAGTTGCCAAAGATAGCAACTTGAAGTTGATCATTCGTGGTGGTGTGGGCGTAGATAACATTGATGTTGCTGATGCTGAAGCCATGGGCATTGCTGTCCGCAACACCCCCAATGCCTCCTCCAACGCGGTTGCGGAGTGCGCCATCGCGCTGATGTTCTCCTGTGCCCGATTCGTTTCCCATGCCGGACACACCATGCGGGAAGGCAAATGGGAAAAGAAGGCCTACGGCAAGGGCTTTGAGTTGGGCGGCAAGACCCTCGGTGTCATCGGCTACGGCCGCATCGGCAAGCGCATCGGCGATATTGCCCAGGGTATTGGTATGAACGTTATCGCTTATCAGCGCCATCCCAAGCCGGAATACGAGTGCGAAACGATGCACTTTGTGGCTCTGGAGGAACTGTTTGAGAAGGCTGATATCATCGCCCTCTCCACCCCCGCACTGGGTGCTCCCATCATCAACGCTGAGTCGATCGCCAAGATGAAGGACGGAGTAGTAATCATCAACACCTCCCGCGGCAGCAACATTGACGAGGCTGCACTGCTGGATGCTCTGAACAGCGGAAAGGTTCGCGCCGCTGGTTTGGACGTGTGGGCAGAAGAACCCACCAAGAACACCGAACTGAGTCAGCATCCCGCCGTTTCCGCCCTGCCCCACATCGGCGCTTCCACCGGTGAGGCCCAGAAGCGCATCGGCAGCGAGATCGTTTCTATCATTGAAAACTTCTGATTTCATAGCAGCAGCACACCGTGATCGGTGTGCTGCTTTTGATTTAACAAATAGAACTTTCCTTTTTCCGGAAGATATGATATGATGAGATTGTAATATTATCTATTTCCTTCTAAAATTTTAGGATTAATTTACCCACAAAGTAAAAGTATTATTCAGTTAGACCAACTTAAATATGATGGTGACTTAGATGGCTACAAAGTTATTTACTAAAGGCAATATAATAATGACAACACCAGAAAAAGGATATTATGGAGTTGCTATAGTTTTAGACGATGCACTACCACTTGAATTGTCGCCAGGAAAATTTTCCTACCCTATGAATCATATTCTCATAACACCGCTATTATTTACGAAACCAGTTTCCATGGATGATATAAACATACAGGATTTAAAACCTTTAGTCTTCACACATTATTTTATCAACAATGGGAGACGTATTTTTTTGCGAAATAAGATATGTATAGATATATATACCAACCGAAATAAAGCCAATCTTGCAGTAATCGGGAATATTGATACAACATTAATTGGTGGTATTCCTCCGCTTTCTTGGGAACCAATGGACGATAGATTTCACCTATGCGGTGATGTGGCTTCTCATTTAGGAAGAGAAGCATATTTACATTACTGTAGAAATAACAACATTGATTTATAGCACCAATTTTAATTTGTCGAATAGTCAGATTTTGATGACACCAAAGGAGCGCCATATGTTTGAAATCACATTGCTTGCCATGGGCAAGCTGAAGGAAAAATTCTATATTTCCGCATCCGAGGAATATAAAAAGCGATTGGGCGCTTACTGCAAGTTTAACCTCTTGGAGTTGCCAGAGGTGCGACTACCGGAGAATCCCTCCCCTGCTGAAATCACGGCAGGATTGGATAAGGAAGCGGAAACCATTTTCGCCAAGATTCCGAAGGGTGCTTATCTGTGCATCTTCACGCCAGAGGGCAAGGAACTGAGCAGTGAGGCCTTTGCCGAAAAAATCGCACAAGTAAAACTTAGCGGTAAAAGTAGTATGTGCTTTCTGATTGGATCTTCCTTTGGCATCAGTTCCAAGGTCAAGGCTGCCGCAGATTTTAAGCTGTCCATGGGTCCGATGACCTTCCCCCATCATTTGGCTCGGATTATGATTTTGGAGCAGATCTATCGGGCAGAGGCCATTCAGGCCGGAAGCAAATATCATAAATAACACTTGTCATTGCGAATCCGTACCCACTTTGGTTCGCAATGACTTCTTTTTTGCGAAGTACCTTGACAGGCGAGGTACTTTGTGTTATAATATAACCAAAGAAAGGATGTGATTCCATGTCCATCGCAGGAGATCTGATCCGTGGCCATACAGACGCGGTTATTCTAGCTCGCTTACTGCAGTCCGACAGCTACGGATATGAGATCAATAAAACCATTTTTACCTTATCCAACGGTCAATTCGAACTAAAAGAAGCCACTCTCTACACCGCCTTTAAGCGGCTGGAGGAGCAGGGTTACATTGCTTCTTACTGGGGCGATTCCGGTGCAGGCGCCCGGCGACGCTACTACACCATTACCCCGGAGGGACGCTATGCCTGCCGCCGTTTGCTGAATGAATGGCAGGAAACCAAAGAGATTATGGATAAATTACTCAGAACGGAGGAAGCCTTATGCGAGAACAACTCATTCAATATGTGAATCTGCTGTTTGCCGGTTGCCCGGAAAACGGAGATATGAAACAGGAAATTCTACAAAATACGCTGGACCGCTATGACGATCTGCTGGCACAGGGAAAAGCACCGGAAGCCGCCTATCGGCTGGCAATTACAGGCATTGGCGACATTAATGAGGTGCTGGGCAGTACCGCACCCTCCCCTGCTCCTATGCCCACGGCAACATCTGCAGCAGAGGAAGAAAAGTCTGATAAAAAGAAGCTAATGCGAGCAGTGGCCATTGGTATGTATATCTGCTGTGTGCTACCCTTATTCATTCTGGGTAATATAGGTAACGGCATCATCGGCCTATGTCTAATGTTCCTGCTGATTGCAGCAGCCACGGTCCTAATGGTGATGGCATCTAGCGACAAAGAAGAAAAGGAGCAGGAAGACCAGCAGAAGTCCAAGCAAACTCCGCTGGATAAAACACTCAACACCGTGGCTCTTGTACTGTTTCTGGCGCTGAGCTTTTTCACCGGCGCCTGGCATATCACCTGGCTGATTTGGCCCATTATGGCAGCAGTGAAGGGTATCATCCGGGCGTATGGCGACTTAAAAGGAGGTCGTGAAGGATGAAACGAAACGCCATCGTTAGAATTATCGTATATTCCCTGCTGGCACTGGTACTGACCGGCATGCTGGTGACCGGGCTAATGACAAATTTTTTCAACAACATCAGCAGCGGCACCGTCAATGTGGTCAACGCCGAAGCTGAAGTCAATGCCGAGCAGGTGGATAATCTGCAGATCAACTGGCTCAGCGGCAATGTGGTAATCAAAGCCGAGGCCGTGGATCGGATCATCCTCCGGGAGACCGCCGACAACGCCATCAAGAAGCCTATGACCTACCGCTGTGACAATAGCACCCTGGAGATTGATCACAGCAACCAGAGAATATTCGGCCCCTTTAACCGACCTCAGAAAAAGAACCTGGTGGTGATTGTGCCCCTGGATTGGGAATGCCGGGAAACGGAGATCGACGGTGCAGGACTGGAGATCACCATCAACGGACTGAATATCCGGGATCTGTCGGTGGATGGCGCTGGTGTGGTAATGAATGTCAACAGCAGTATCCAAGATCTGAGCATCGACGGTGCTGGCTGCGAAATTACCCTCAACTGCACCGACCGGCCCAAAAGCATCGAATTGGATGGCGCCGGTTGTGTGCTAGACCTCATCCTGCCGGCAGAATGTGGCTTCCGTTTGGAAACCGATGGGCTGGGCTGCGAGGTAAACACCGACATTTCTATGGTGCGTGAAGATGGTGCCTATATTTCCGGCGACCAGTACTCTCAAATCGAGGTGAATGGATTAGGCTGCGAGGTTTCGATCCACTACCCCGCCAGCTATAACTGATAGAAACAGCCAGCCCTGTTTGGGCTGGCTGTTTCTATTTAGAATTCTCCGGCATCGTACATTACAGCAGAAAGGGCGCACAGAGGTGCGGTTTCGCACCGCAGGATGCGGCTGCCCAGGGTGCAAACGGAAAGGCCTGCGTCCATGGCTTGCTTGACCTCAGACTCCTCCAAGCCGCCCTCCGGGCCTGTTAGGAGGCTCACGGAACGGTACTTCCCTGCCAGCGCCATGCGTAGTGTGGTGGCGCGTTCATTTTCATAGAATAGCAGCGACTTATCGCATTGAGCGGCCCGTTCCAACGCGGCTTTATAGCTGGGCAGTGTCAGCACTTGGGGAATTCGTCCCCGACCGGACTGCTCTGCGGCGGAAGCGGCGATTTTTTGCCAACGCTCCAACTTTTTAGCCAAACTCTTATCATCCGGCTTGGAGATACAACGGGCGGAAGGAAACGCAACAATTTCAAAAGCGCCCAGCTCGGTGGCTTTCTGGATCACGTGCTCCAACTTATCGGCCTTGGGAAAAGCCATGTACACGCTGACCCGGACGGCAGGCTCTGTGGTACTTTCCCGGCGGGAAAGTACGGAAACGGTCAGTGTTTTGCCGTCCATTTCCTCGACGACACATAGCGCTTCACAGCCCTCACCGTCACACAGCAACACCTGCTCCCCTGCTTTCAGCCGCAGAACCTTAGCATGCTGGGCATTTTCGCCGGTGAGGGTGATACGCTCCCCCGACATTTCTGCGAGCGAAACAAAGAATCGAACCATAGGTTTTTCCTCCGGGAATTATTTCTGATAAACCACCTTACCATCAATGATGGTGACACAGGCAGCGGCTGCCAGCGTGGTGATGGGATCTGCAGACCAAATAACGATGTCCGCATCCTTGCCTACTTCCAAAGAGCCCACCCTGTCGGCAATGCCCAGGGCGGTAGCGGGATTGATGGTGATGGCCTTCCAAGCTTCCTCCCGATCCAAACCGGCGTCCGCAGCCAGGCCGGCACACATGGGCAGATACTGCAAAGGAATCACAGGAGCATCCGTGATGATGCTCACTGCCACACCGGCCGCATGAAGCGCCTGCGGGGTAGTAAAGCTCTTGTTGGTCAGCTCCACCTTGGTCTTGGAGCCCAGGGACGGGCCAACAAAGGCGGGATAGCCTTCTTTTGCCAGTTCATCGGCGATGACTGCGCCATCGGTGCAGTGATCCAGGGTCAGCTTCACGCCGAACTCTTTTGCAATGCGAATGGATGTCAGAATATCATCGGCACGGTGGGCATGGGCTTTCAAGGGCAGTTTGCCTTCCAACACAGGAATCATGGCTTCCAGCTTCATATCAAAGCCAGGATTCTTTCCGGCGGCCTTGTCCTCCATATAGCGGCGAGTCTTAAACAGCAATTCCCGCAGCAGTGCGGCTACGCCCATACGGGTCATAGGCGCTTTCTTGCCGCCCTGACCGTAGCAGCGCTTAGGGTTCTCGCCAAAGGCACACTTCATGGCCACTGCATCCTTGAGGATCATATTATCTACCCGATTGCCATGGAGCTTAATGACAGCAAATGTACCGCCCACCACATTGGCACTGCCAGGACCGGTGCAGGCAGTGGTGACACCGCCCTGAACGGCCAGTGCGAAGGCTTCGTCCTGAGGATAGATGGAGTCGATGGCACGCATCTGAGGCGTAATGGGGTCGACGATTTCGTTGTAGTCCATGCCCTCCCAGCCCACAGCTTCGTTGTCCAGGCCGATATGGCAATGGGCATCAATGCAGCCAGGGGTCACAAGACGGCCCTGTGCATCAATGGTCGGACAGTTTTCCGGGGCGTTCAAAGAAACGCCAATCTCAAGAATTTTTCCATCGTCGCCGATCAGCAGATCACCGCAGGGCAGGTCGACGCCGACCATGGGTTTGATATGTCCGTTTTTGATGAAAAGCATAGAGTTACCTCCCCAAATTTATATCTGAAAACATTATAGCATAGGGTTATTTCAAAAACAAGTCAATAGAATTTCTGGTGAGTAATTTACATTTGAATTGGAATATGTTATAATCTTTTATAGAATAATCCCCTGGAGGAAATGACATGAATTATGATGTGATTATTATCGGCGCCGGCCCCGGCGGCATCTTCGCTGCCTACGAATTGGCAAAGACCGCACCGGAGAAAAAGGTAGCGGTATTCGAAGCCGGCCATGCACTGCACAAGCGGCACTGCCCCATTGACGGAGATAAGATCAAAAGCTGTATTGGTTGCAAGAGCTGCTCCATTATGAGCGGTTTCGGCGGAGCAGGCGCTTTTTCTGATGGAAAATACAACATCACCAACGATTTTGGCGGCACGCTGTATGAATACATCGGCAAAGCCAAGGCGTTGGAGCTGATGCACTATGTGGACGAAATCAACCTGAAATACGGCGGTGAGGGCACAAAGCTTTACTCCACTGCCGGCACTCGGTTCAAGACCCTGTGCATCCAGAACGATCTGCATCTGTTGGATGCATCGGTGCGGCATTTGGGCACAGATGTGAATTACATTGTGCTTGAGAATCTGTATAACGATTTGAAGGAGAAGGTAGATTTCTTCTTTGACACCCCGGTAGAAACTGTGGGCAAACTGGATGGCGGCTATGAGGTTCGTTGCAAGGATGCCGTCTATACCTGCGCCGAGTGCATCATTTCTGCCGGTCGTATCGGCAGTAAGTGGATGGAGCGGGTTTGTAAGGAGCTGCGCATCCCCACCAAGAGCAATCGTGTGGATATTGGCGTGCGTGTGGAACTGCCGGCCACCGTCTTTGCCCATCTGACGGATGAACTATACGAAAGCAAAATCGTCTACCGCACCAAGCAATACGGCGATAAGGTTCGTACCTTCTGTATGAATCCCAAGGGTGCTGTGGTAACGGAAAATACCAACGGCATCATCACGGTCAATGGACATAGCTACGAAGACCCCGCCCGGCAGACAGAGAACACCAACTTTGCCCTGCTGGTGGCAAAGCATTTCTCCGAGCCGTTCAAGGACTCCAACGGCTATGGTGAGTCCATTGCCCGTCTGAGTAATATGCTGGGCGGCGGCGTGATGGTGCAGCGCTTTGGCGATCTGATCCGCGGACGCCGCTCCACCCCTAGCCGGATGCAGGACGCCTTCATCACCCCCACCTTGAACGCAACTCCCGGCGATCTGAGTTTGGTACTGCCCAAGCGAATTTTGGATGGTATCATCGAAATGATCTATGCACTGGATAAGGTTGCCCCGGGCACGGCCAACGACGACACCCTGCTCTATGGTGTAGAAGTAAAATTCTACAATATGGAAGTGGAAGTGAATGAGAAGTTGGAAAGTTGCTACAAGGGTCTGTACATCATCGGCGACGGCAGCGGTATTACCCATTCCCTCTCCCACGCTTCTGCCAGCGGTGTACATGTAGCAAGAAGTATTACAGGTGAATAATCAATAAGAGGACGCTACGAAGCGTCCTCTTTTTTGAACATAGATAGCCAGGAGAAGCATATGCCCTTTGGTTCATACACCCCGGCTGAAATCGGTATGGAGGTTGCCCTTGGCAACACAGTCGGCATGGATATAGATGTCCATATAGGTCTGGCCGTTTTTTTCGTAAACCTCTTCAAAGCAGCCAAGGAAGTCAATACCGTGATTTTCTTTAAAACCATTGGCACCCAAGTAATCCAGGATTCGCTGGTAGCCCTTGGGAATTCGGTCAAAAGCAGCACGGAAGGGGTCGTGAACGGTGATTCTGGCGTATTGTGCTTCGCCCTGCTTATATATTTCTACGCCAGGATATCCCGGTTCGAAGCCCGCCGGCAAGACCCAGCCAGCAACATAGCCCCGCAGACCAAAGCGATTCTGCTGTTCCCGGGAGACGAAGGGAAAATCCCAGCCGATCTGCCGCGGCTGTGGGCAACAGGCATACAGGCCGCTGCGTTGTGCCCAACGGTCCAGGTAGGCTTGTACATCATCTTCTGGCTGAGGGCTGATGATGATGTATCGGCCCAGCGTAAAAGCAGGGACAGTCACCACGGACACCTGGGAAAAGTGGTCTTCCCGAGCGGACATATCCTCCTTCAGCAGGGCATCCAGCGTACAGGAAAAGAGCTTGCTCAGTTCCATCAGTTTATCCAGTTCCGGAGCTGTCTCCCCTGCCTCCCATTTGGACACCGTCTGGCGGGATACGCCCAGGCGCTCCGCCAGTTTTTCCTGGGTCATATTACCAGCATGCTTGCGGAGAATGGGCAAATTGATATGTAGGTTCATAATGCTTCCGCCTTTCTATGGATGGGGCTATCATAGCACAGAAAAAACAGAATGTCTATCAAGCGTGGGGTGCTTTTTACAGGAAGAATGTAAAGCGGTGGTTGCGGACCGTGCAGGCACTTAGCCACCTTTCGAGTCCCATCAAGCATTAAAAAATCCAGATGCCCGATTGGGCATACCATTAACAATCAATGATGTATTTCTGTCCACGGGCTATTACCCGCATCCAGAAATACATGGACTCTCCCACGGCGGGAAAACAGTCCACCGGACTGTTTTCTATTCCGCCTTTCGAGTCCCATCAAGCATTAAAAAATCCAGATGCCCGATTGGGCATCTGGATTTTTTGGTGCGAGAGATGGGACTCGAACCCACACGGCGTAACCACACGCACCTCAAACGTGCTTGTCTACCATTCCAACACTCTCGCAAGTGCCATAGTATTATATGCTTTACGAGGCTTTTTGTCAAGGCTTTTTTCCTTTTTTGTGGTAGGATTTACCACACCCGTCTATTTCGGCAGGGATTGACAGAATGTGCTATCTTCGGTATAATATAGCCAATTCTGGAAGGATGAGGCGATTGCCATGATCTCTTTTCGTAACCGAATATTGCGGCTCGTCACGGCAGGCCTTTTAACCGTTGCAGCAGTGTTACTGACGGTCTTCCCCATTCGGTCTTCCGAGCCGGTGCACAGCGAAAGCTATGCTTCCGGCATTTTCTGCCGGCGGCTGAATAATATCGACCTCAGCGGTGATCCTCGGCTGGACATCGTGAATGTGGCCATGAGTCAGATCGGCTACTGCGAGGGAGACAGCCCGGAGGAGATCTCTGGCTGCACGCCCGGCACGGAAAATTATACGGAATACGGCCTGTGGTACAACAATTTACAGGAGAAACCCGGCGGTTTTGAAAAGGCTGCCTGGTGTGCTATGTTTGTTTCCTGGTGTGCTCAGCAAGCGGGCATTCCCTCCGATGTGATGTATTATCACGCCTATACCGTATTCGGCGTCAACTGGTTTATGGAACAGGATCTGGCTTATACCCGTCAGCAGGTAGCGGACGGAGAATATCTTCCCCAGCCCGGTGACATTATCTACTTCAAGTCTAACCGTAATACTGACAAGGTCAACCATGTCGGCATTGTGGTACGATATGAGGATGGCGTACTCTACGCTGTGGAGGGCAACACCAACGACACCGCCCACAGCACCAACGGCGGATTGGTTTGTCTAAAGTCCTATGACATCAGCGACACCTTTATCCGCTACATTTGCTCTCCCAACTATACATAAGAAAAACGCAGGCTAAACGCCTGCGTTTTTTGCTTCATAAAGATAAGTACCGCAATAGGAATTGAATGAGCCATTGGCATAGCGGGCACAATCAGAAATCTTCCGAAAGCTGCACCGGGCGTGGGCAGCTTGAGACGCAAGATTGTGGTGACCGATGTGGCTGTACACCTTTGCAAGTTGGAGTTCCTCCAGCACTGCTTGAATCAGGCGGTGGGCATAACCTTGGCGGCGATATTCCGGATGGGTTTCCAATGCTTCTAAAAGTAGGCCATCACCAAATGTTTGCAGGCGCAGAGCGCTGACATAGCGGCCGTCTTCCTCCCAAATGCAGTACAGATCACCGGGTTGGGTAAAAAAGCCGGTTTGCAAATAGGCATAGAAATCCTGCTCTGCCCGTAGCAACTGTTGCCCGGCAGGCAAATAAGGGTACAGTTCCGCCCCGTTCTCCCGATTTCCTTCCTCATATACTGCCAGCATGGCAGAAAAATCCAGTTCTTTCAGCGAGCGACAAACCAAAAGCATCAGACTTTTTCTCCCAAAATGGATTTGGTGGCGTAGGCGTTCAGGCTCATATCGGCCATATTCCCCGCCAAGTACTCATAGTATGCTTGCGCACCGATCATGGCCGCATTGTCACCACACAGCGACAACGGCGGCATGAACACCTCTGCGCCCAACTTCTCAGCTGCCGCTAGCAGATCCCGGCGAATGCGGGAATTGGCGGCCACACCGCCGGCAACGGCAATCTTTTTACAGCCGGTCTCTTCAATAGCCCGGACCACACGAGGCACCAGGGTATCAGACACAGCGGCGGTAAAACCGGCACAAAGGGACGGGATGTCGATTTCCTCCCCTACCTGCTCAGCGTGGTGGATCAAATTCAGCGCGGCGGTCTTCAGGCCGGAAAAACTCATATTGTAAGGGTTTTCGCCGGGTTTGCTGCGAGGGAGCACATACTTATTTTCGTCACCCTGCTGGGCGGCTTTGTCTACCGCCGCACCACCAGGATAAGGCATGCCCAAAACACGGCCAACCTTATCAAAGCACTCGCCGGCGGCATCATCCAAAGTGGTGCCCAACAGTTCCATATCGGTGTAGTCCTTTACATTCAACAGCATGGTATGGCCACCGGAAACCACCAAGCATAGGAAGGGAGGCTTCAGTTCCGGACAGGCGATATAGTTGGCGGCGATGTGTCCACGGATGTGATGCACCGGGATCAGAGGTTTGTTCATGGCCAGTGCCGCGGCCTTGGCGAAGTTCACACCAACCAGCACCGCACCGATGAGACCAGGTGCATAGGTCACAGCCACAGCGTCGATGTCGGCCCGGGTCAGGCCGGTTTCAGTCAGCGCCTGGTCGGCCAGGCCATAAATGGCCTCGATATGCTTGCGGGAGGCGATCTCCGGCACAACGCCGCCGTATTCCCGGTGGAGGGCCACTTGGGAGGCAATACAGTCGCACAGCACCTGTCTGCCATCCTGAACGATGGCAACGGCAGTTTCATCACAGGAAGATTCAATTGCCAGAATGTTCAAATCTGCCACTCCTTTCGCATGATAAGCGCATCCTCTTTGGGATGGCGGTAGTAATTCGGTCGACGGCCCACGGTGTCAAAGCCCAGTTTCTCGTACAGGGTAATGGCTGGCGCATTGGAGGCACGAACCTCCAATGTTAGGCACTGATTTTGCCGTTCTTTCAGGTCTGCGGACAGGGCCAGGATCAGAGCCTCGGCGATGCCTTTGCGGCGATAGTCCGGGTGAACGGCCACATTCATCATATCCGACTGACCAAGCACGCTTTGAGAGCCGATATAGCCCACCACTTCCCCATTTTCCACTGCCACAAGCCAATATGACAGGCGGCTGGACAGTTCCCCTGCAATACTGTTTTCGCTCCAGGGATCGGAGAAGCAGCGTTTTTCCAATGCGGCGATTTGGGAGATATGGGTTTCGTCCATTTTTACGATTTCCATCATTTTGCCTCGTACCAGCTCTTTCCGATTTTTGCTTCCGCCTGCAGCGGAACATTCAGTTTAGCGATGGACTCCATTTCCCGGCTGACCATGGCTGCCACATCCTCGGCAATTGCCTCAGGGCATTCCACAATCAATTCATCGTGAACCTGCAGCAGAAGTTTTGCCTCCGGGAAATGTTCATTCAGAGCGTTTTCCACCCGGATCATGGCCAGCTTAATGAGGTCGGCGGCAGTGCCCTGAATGGGAGTGTTCAGCGTCATACGTTCTGCGCCGGAACGGACATTGAAATTGCTGGATTTCAGCTCCGGGATATAGCGGCGGCGACCAAACATGGTTTGGGTATAGCCACGATCTCTGGCTTCCTCCACCACCTGCTTCATATACCGGCGAACGCCGGCATAATGCGCCAAATAACTATCGATATAGTTCTTCGCCTCCCAGCGGGAAACGCCAATATCCTCGGCCAGTGAAAACTCAGAAATGCCATAGACAATACCGAAATTAACCGCCTTGGCATGGCGGCGCTGCAGACTCGTCACCTGCTCCGGCGCTACTGCAAACACTTGGGCTGCGGTAGCAGTGTGGACATCCAAGCCGGAAGTAAAGGCTTCCTGCATGGTCTGATCGTCGGCAATGTGGGCAAGAACACGCAGCTCAATTTGGCTGTAATCCGCATCCACCAGCACATGGCCGGGTTTCGGAATGAACATTTTCCGAATTTCAGCGCCCAGATCCGTACGGACAGGAATATTTTGTAGATTGGGTTCGGTGGAAGAAAGGCGGCCGGTGGCAGTAACCAAATTCTGGAAGGTAGTGCGGACACGACCATCTTCATCCAGCGCCGACATTAGGCCATCGGCATAGGTGGATTTCAGCTTGGTCAGCATTCGGTAATCCATGATGGCAGGAATGATGGGATGCTTGTCCTTCAGCTTTTCCAGTACATCGGCATTGGTGGAGTAGCCGGTTTTGGTCTTTTTCACCGGGGGTAGTCCCAGCTTATCAAAAAGCAATTCGCCCAACTGTTTGGGAGAGTTAATATTGAAGCTACCGTCGGAGAATCCAAAGATCAAGGCTTCACAATCTGCAATCCGCTGGGAAAGCATGGTTCCAAACTGCTCCAACTGTTCTTTATCCACTGCGATGCCCCGGCGTTCCATGCGGTAGAGCACCGAACAAAGGGGCAGTTCGATCTCATCATACAGCCGCTTCATGCCATTCTTCTCCAGCTCAGCGGTCAGCTCCGGGCGCAAATGCCAGATGGCTTCGGCACAGGCTGCGGCATCGCCGTCCTCTACGCTGAGCCCAAGAAAGTTGGTGGCAAGCTTGGATACAGGATAATCGGACTGAGAGGGATTGAGATCGTAGGCTGCTAAAGCTGTGTCGAAAGTAAAGTTTTTAAAGCAAATGCCCATGTCATCCAAGCGGTGCATGATGGACTTCATGTCGTGGCAAATCAGTTTAGACGGAAGGGTTAGTCCCATTTGGGCTTCCAAGGGGGTCAGTGAACACACACCCTCTGACCAAGCCAGGGCCATCGACCCGTCCTGACTCAAATAAATGGCCGCTTCGGATAGATTGGAGGGAATTTCCGCAACCACGGGTAGCGCAACTGTCAGTTGCTCCCGCTTCGGCAGTTCCTGATCCGCGCCCCGGAGGCCATATTTATCAATGAGTTTCACAAATTCCAACTTTTGGAACAGCTGATACAACGCCGCACGGTTGTAGGGCTGGATGAGGGCATCCTTGGGCTCAAAATCAATGGGGGCTTCGGCAACAATGGTGGCCAGTTCATAGGAAAGATAGGCGTTTTCTTTGTCGTTAACCAGTTTTTCACGGAGCTTCGGCTTGATGGAGTTGTCCTCCAGATGGTCATACACCCCGTCCAGAGTGCCGAATTTCAGCAGAAGATCCGTGGCGGTCTTGGGGCCGACACCGGCAACGCCGGGAATATTATCCGAAGAGTCGCCCATCAGAGCCTTCAGGTCAATGAGGCGCTTGGGTTCAAAGCCGTATTCTTCCCGGAATTTTTCTTCCGTGTAAAGGGTGGCGGTGGTTTGGCCGGGGCGGGAAATTACCAGCTTTACATGGACATTCTTGTCGATCAGCTGCAGGCTGTCCCGGTCGCCGGTGACGATGACACATTCCCAATCGTTATTGGAGCAAATGCGGCCCACTGTGCCGATGACATCATCTGCCTCCCAGCCCTGGCATTCATAAATGGGGATATTCATGGCCCGCAGAACGTCCTTCATAATGGGCATCTGCATAGCCAGCTCCTCCGGCATGCCGTGACGGGTGGCCTTATAGCCATCGTATTTCAGATGGCGGAAGGTGGGGCCATGGAGGTCAAAGGACACACAAACCGCATCCGGCTGTTCCTCTTTCTCCATGCGCTCCAAAATGTTCAGAAAACCATAAATAGCATGGGTGAAAAGCCCCTCCTTGGTAGTGAGGGGCTTGACGCCGAAAAAGGCACGATTTATGACGGAGTTACCGTCAAGAATCATCAATTTCATACTTTTCTCCACTTGGTGCCCTGGGGGGTGTCAATGATTTCGATGCCACGGGCCTTCAGCTCGTCACGGATGCGATCAGCCTCCGCCCAGTTTTTGGTCTTCTTGGCCTCGGTGCGGGCAGCCACCAGCGCATCAATCTCGGGATCGGCGTTGGCAGCCTCTTTCTCGGCCTGCTTCTTATTCAGTGCCTCAGCGGCAGCCAGCAGGTTCAGGCTCATGACCTGGTCAAAGTCTGCCAGCAGCGCCAGCTTAGTGGCGTCATTGCACTTGGCCTTCAGCACATCGTACAGTGCGGTAACGGCCAGAGAAGTATTCAGGTCGCCGTTGAGGGCATTTACAAACTTGGCTTTCAGCTCGTCGAAAGCAGCCTGTTCCACTTCTCCACCCTGCTTCAAGGTGGCAATCTTGGCGATCAGCTTGTCATAGGCCTGCACCGCATTGTCCAGGTTCTCCCAAGTAAAGACCAGATTGCGGCGATAGTGGCTCTGCAGGCAGAAGAGGCGGTAAGCCATAGGGTCATAACCCTTGCTCTCCAGCAGGGACACGGTAAGGAACTCACCCTTTGACTTAGACATTTTGCCGTCGCCGGTGTTCAGGTGGTGGACATGGAACCAATAATTGCACCACTTATGGCCCAGATAGCTTTCGGACTGGGCAATCTCATTGGTGTGATGGGGGAAGGCATTGTCGATGCCGCCGGCGTGGATGTCCAGGTCCTCGCCCAGATGCTTCATGGAGATGCAGGAACATTCGATATGCCAGCCGGGATAGCCAACGCCCCAGGGAGAATCCCATTTCAGGGCCTGGTCCTCAAACTTGGACTTGGTAAACCACAGAACGAAGTCGTTTTTATTCTTCTTGTTGGAGTCCTCTTCCACGCCCTCACGGACACCAACAGCAAGATCTTCCTCGTCATGGTCGCCGAAAACATAGTACTTATCCAAAGTGGCGGTGTCGAAATACACATTGCCACCGGCGAAGTATGCCTTGCCATCATTCAGCAGTTTCTGCACCATTTCGATATACTCGTCGATGCAGTTGGTAGCAGGCTCTACCACGTCGGGCCACTTGATATTCAGCTTGCCGCAGTCTGCCTGGAAGGCCTCAGTGTAGAAGCGGGCGATATCCATGACGGTCTTGTTTTCCCGCTTGGCACCCTTGACCATCTTATCCTCACCAGTGTCGGCGTCGGAAGCCAGGTGACCCACGTCGGTGATATTCATGACGCGCTTGACATTGTAGCCAAGGTAGCGCAGGGACTTTTCCAGCACGTCCTCCATGATATAGGTGCGCAGGTTGCCGATGTGGGCATAGTGATAGACGGTGGGGCCACAGGTGTACATTTTCACCAGGTCGGGATTATTGGGAACGAACAGTTCCTTCTTATGAGAAAGAGAGTTATAAAGATACATATTGGTTTCCTCCAATTGTGTTATTTATGATAAAAAACCGCCTCTTGTGCCACAAGGCGACAAGAGGCGGGTAAATACTCGCGGTTCCACTCTTATTTTTAACTCGTATGAAATTCACCGCTCCCGGACGCACTTTCACGGCACTCCCCTGCCCGGGCTTCCAGCCGATGGCCCAGACTCTCTGAAGGTTCGCTGTCCGCTACTCTTTCCGTTCATTGCGATTTTGTTTATTTTATCACGGGAAATGGTTGCTTGTCAAGGGTTTATACCCATAACTTCTTTGCGATAGCGAGCAATTCCCTTTTCCAGCAGGTCCATGGCCCGGGTCAGATCTTCCAGGCAAAGGACATAGGCGATACGCACTTCGTTGACGCCCTTACCGGGAGTCTCATAGAAGGGGCCGCCGGGAGCAAACATCACCGTTTCCCCCTTATCCTCAAAATGGGTCAGCAGCCAGTTTTGGAACTTGCAGGTATCGTCCACCGGCAGGGCTGCCATGATGTAGAATGCGCCTTCGGGCTTAGTCACCAGCACGCCGGGAATCTTGCACAGACGGTCATATACCAAGTCACGACGGCGGATGTATTCGGCCCGGTTCTCCGCATAGTAGTCCTCGCCCACAGAGTACAGGGCAGCTGCGCCCATCTGATCCATGGTAGCGACAGCCAGACGGGACTGACAGAATTTCAGCAGAGCTGCCTGCAGTTCCTTATTCTTGGTGACCACACAGCCAACACGGGCGCCACAGGTGGAAAACTGCTTGGAAACGGAGTCAGTGATCACCAGGTTGTCGGCAATCTCATCCATAAAGGCACCCATAGTGGGCACGCCGGCATTCTCGCCGTAGCAGAATTCCCGGTAGACTTCATCGGAAATCAGGTACAGATCGTGCTCCTTGGCCACTTGCGCAATCATATACATTTCCTCTTTGGTCAAGGTAACGCCAGTGGGATTGCCGGGGTTGGTGATCATAATGGCCCGGGTGTTGGGAGTGATGAGGGCCTCGATCCGTTCACGGATAGCATAGCGGTAGCCTTCCTCCGGGCAAGTGGGCAGGGCACGAATCGTGCCGCCGGCGGCGTGGACGAAGGTGGCATAGTTAGGATAGTAAGGTTCGGGAACGATGATTTCGGTATAAGGGTCCAAAATGCTCAGGCAAACCAAAAGCAGTGCTTCGCTGCCACCGGTGGTAATTAGCACATCGTTAGCGCTCAATTCCACACCCAAACGGTTTTTATAGTAACCGCGGATGGCATCAATCAACACAGGACTGCCGGGCGATGCGGTATAAGCCAGCACTTCCTGGCGGAAATTTTGAATGGCATCATAGAAAACGGGGGGCGTTTTGAGATCCGGCTGACCGATGTTCAGATGATAGATCTTCTTGCCGGCTTCCTTGGCCGCCACAGCCAGGGGGTGGAACATACGCATGGGAGAAGATTCACAGCGGTTGGCATTGATAGAAATTTTCATAAGTCCCTCCGTTTATATAGCTTTTGTATATGGATATGAGCTGGGGCGAAAGCGCTCCAAGGGCTACTAAATTGGGGATCGCCATAAGGCCATTGACGATTTCCGCCAAGAGCCAGACCGTGTCGGCTCGAAGCAGAGCCCCCACAATCACCATGGCAATCTGCAAATAGGAAAAGATTTTCCAAACACCGTCACCAAACAGGAACTGGGCACAGCGCAGGCCATACAGGCCCCACCCCAGCACCGTAGCCAGGGCAAAGAGGCAAATCGAAAGCGTAATGATGACACCCACCCAGGAACCGAGAACGGCAGAAAATGCGGCAGCGGTCAATTGGATCCCGGCATCTATACCATATGGAATGGGTACATCGCTGACCAAAATCACCAGTGCCGTCATGGTACAGATAACGATGGTATCGAGAAACACTTCCACGATGCCCATCATCCCCTGCTGGACAGGATGATCTACGACGGCCGAAGCGTGGGCAATGGAAGCTGTACCCATACCGGCTTCATTGGTAAATACCCCACGGGAAACGCCTGTACGCAAGGCCATCATCATAGAGCCAACGGCTCCCCCGGTGACTGCCTGGGGCGAAAAGGCACCACAAATAATAGTTGAAAATGCCCCGGGAATGGCTTGCCAACGGGCAATCAGCACCATCAATCCCAGCAGCAGATAAAGTCCAGCCGCGAAGGGTACAAGCAGTTCTGCTCCACGGCCGATCCGCTTCGCACCGCCCAAAAGCATAGACCCGATCAGCATCGCTAATAGAATCCCCAGAAACAGTTTGCCCCATGGGGGCAGAGAAAATCCGAAAGCCGCAGCAGTATCGGAAACAGACGTAATAACCGTATTGATTTGGGTGGCATTTCCAACGCCAAAGGCGGCAACCACACCAAAGAAAGCATAAACGCTGGCCAGCGGCCACAAGGCTTTGGGCAGGCCGCCTTTGATCATATACATGGGGCCACCCACGGTTTCGCCTGCGGCGTTTTTTGTCTGATAGCGGATGGCAAGGGTGGCTTCGGCAAATTTAATGACCATACCGAACATGCCACACAACCACATCCAAAAAACAGAACCGGGCCCTCCAATAGCCATTGCACCGGCAACACCGGCTAGGTTGCCTGTGCCAACTGTCGCCGCCAGGGCGGTACAAAGAGCCCGAAAAGAGCTGCCCCCTTCCTTATCCTCCTTTGAAGCGGACAGATGGGAGAAGAATCGCTTCAGCGACTTTGGAAGCAGCCAAACTTGGGCAAAGCCGGTGCGGACACTGAGATACAGGCCTACGGCCAAGATCAATACCAAGGTGGGAATACCCCAAACCCAGTGGTAGATACAATGAAGAATTTCCATTTCTCTTCCTCCCTAGAGTAGCACTTTTTATATCGCTTTGCAAGATGTTTCCATGCAAATATATGCGGGAGAGAAAAGATTTTTGTGCAAAAACCGGACCGCCTTGTACAAAAGCTGTCCGGTCTGTTTGGCTCTATTTGATTATTCCCAAGTGCTCCAAATTTCGGGGCAGAAACCAACGGTGGCCTGCTTGCCGTTGCGGACGATGGGGGTTTTCATTAGGGAGGGATCCTCATAAACCTTGTCCTCCTTGGCCCGCTTGTCGTCCATGTACTTCATGTTGGTGATCTCCTGAGATTTATTCTCCCAGTCGATCAGGTTATCGATGCCGCCTACCGCCCGGAGAACGCTGTCGAATTCCTTTCCCGCCATGCCGTATTTCACAAGGTCGATGGACTGGAATTTAATGCGGCGCTCTTTAAACCAACGCTCTGCCTTTTTGGTATCGAAACACTTGCTTTTTCCAAAAATCTGAATGTTCAATAGCGTACCTCCATTAAGCACAGCCCCTGTGCCGGGGCCAGAAAACCTGCATCACTGCGTCTGCCTCCGAAGAGTGCCGGCAGGCTGTGGGGATCTCGTTTTCCCATGCCGACCTCCAAGAGGGTGCCCACCATGATACGGACTTGGTTGTGGATAAAACCATCGCCGGTGAAGTAGATCCGCACTTCCTCCCCCGTTTTTTGGATCACCACAGAACGAATATATCGGACGGTGGATTTCTTGAATTTGGGATTTCCACAGAATGCAGAAAAATCATGCTCCCCTTCCAGATAGCCAGCCGCCCGATTGAGGGCGTAAAGATCCAGCTGTTCCGGGATCACCGCCACATAGCGTCTTTCAAAGACACAGGGCACGGTGCTGTTCCAGATGCGATAGCAATAGGTCTTTTCCACGGCGTTCAGGCGGGCATGGAAGCGGGGTGAGCACTCCTTGCAGGAAAAAACGCCGATGTCCTCCGGCAGATACATACGAAGTTGGGCCAAGATCTCATCGGCAGGCATGTCACTTTCACAATGAAAATTGGCCACCTGTCCCTTGGCGTGGACGCCCGCATCCGTACGGCCGCTGCCGGAAATTTCAATACTCTCCCCTAAAATGCGGGAAAGTACCGTTTCCAGCTTGCCCTGAATGGTATTGTCGCTGCCTGCAAGGCGCTGCCAGCCCCGGTAGCGGGTGCCGTCATAGCATAGATCCAGGCGGAGATTGCGCATAATTTATCCTCTCTTTATTCGCTTTCCTGCTGTTTTTGGATCCACTGCAGAATATCGTCAAACACTTCTTCTTTATTGATCTCGTTCAGCAGTTCATGGCGGCACAGCGGATACAGACGAATATCCACCTGTTCCATGCCGGCTTTATTGAATTCCTTCCAGGCCTTGGTAACACCCTCGCCATAGCCGCCCACAGGATCGTCGGTGCCGGAGATGAAAAGTACCGGGATATCCTTTCTCATTTTGCCTAGATTCTCCGGTTCCTGAATGGCTCTCAGGCCCGTCAGCATATCCCGCACCAGTCCGGCGGTGACGGTAAAGCCACACAAGGGGTCTGCAATATAGGCATCCACGCAGGAAGCATCCCGGGTCAGCCAATCAAAGTCGGTACGCTTATGCTCAACTCGGCGATTATAACTGCCGAACATGAGATTGTTCAGCATTTTGTCGTGGGTCTTCTCCCCTTTGGTCTTGCACACCAACGTTGCCGCTGCCAGGCCGGTGTTGATCACGCCACGGTGCATCCAGGCTGTACCGCTGAGGATGGCGGCGCTGATGCCGCATTTAGGAAACTTCATCAGCATGGTGCGCACTAAGAAAGAACCCATGGAGTGGCCCAAAAGAATGTAGGGCACATCCGGCTGTTCCAAACGAGTATAGCTCAGCAGACGATGGCAGTCTGCCACCGCCTTGGCCCAGCCGCCCTCAAAATAGCCGGGGATTCCGTTATCGCCAATGGAACCGCCGTGACCCATATGATCCTCTGCTACCACCAAAAAGCCCTGACTGGCCATAAAGGAGGCAAATTCATCATAACGGGCAGCGTGTTCAGCAATACCATGCACAATCTGCAATACCGCCTTGGGCTGTCCCTCGGGCTCCCATCGGCAGCCATGGATCATGCCGTAGCCGCAGGAGGGATAGTAAAAGTCCGTGCGCATAAGCTTCACCTCACTCAATGACCTGGTAATCGGCGTCCACAATCGCCTTCTTCAGCGCTGCCACGTCGGCAGAGCCGTAAACCGTGACCTGTTTCTTTTCCAAATCAACCACTGCATCCACAGTACCGGGAACAGCCTTACAGACCTTTTCCACCATTGCTTTGCAGTGCTTACACATCATACCTTCTACTTTGATGATTGTTTCCATAATTTTTTCCTCCTCAACTTCCAGGATTTCTGCATTTTCCGGAATATTTTCAAAATTTCCCTGACATTTGGGCTGGAACAGCCGCAGCCGGAGCGCATTGGTAACAACAAAAACAGAACTTAGGCTCATAGCCGCAGAGCCGATCATGGGGCTCAGCAGGCCGCTGAAGGCCACAGGAATACCCAAACTATTATAGAAGAATGCCCAGAACAAATTCTGTCGAATGTTGCGGATGGTGGCCTTGCTCAGTTCCACAGCCCTGCAGATGCCGGTCAGTGAACCGCTCATCAGCACCACATCCGCAGAGTCCACTGCCACATCGGTACCGGCGCCAATGGCCATACCAATATCCGCAGTGACCAGTGCCGGGGCATCGTTAATTCCGTCGCCCACCATGAGCACCTTACGTCTCTCTGCTTGCAGCCGTTTCACAGCGTCGGCTTTGTCACCGGGCAGCACATCGGCAATGATATGGTCGATTCCCGCGACAGCCGCAATGGAGCGGGCGGTCTTTTCGTTATCGCCGGTGAGCATCACCACATCCAAGTGCATCTTCTTCATGGCGGTTACTGCCTCCACAGAGTCCGCCTTCAGTACATCCGCGGCAGCGATCGCGCCCAGGTATGTGCCATCCTGACAGGCAAAGTACAACGGCGTTTTGCCCTGTGCTGCCAGTTCCGGATAATCGGGAACACAAATACCCTGCTCCTGCATCAACCGCTGGTTGCCACCAAAATAACGCACACCATCAATCAGACCGGTAACGCCTCTACCGGGTAGAGTTTCAAAATCAGCCGCAGGGGCACAGGTGAGATTTTGTGTTTTTTCTAAAATGGCACGGGCAAAGGGGTGTTCGCTCTTTTCTTCCAAAGAAGCTGCAATGGTAAGCAGCTTGCCCACACCAACATCGCTGGGAAGAATATCCGTCACCACAGGTTTTCCGGTGGTCAACGTACCGGTCTTATCCAGTACCACCGTATCCACTCGGTGCAGATTTTCCAAGGATGCAGCATTTTTGAACAAAATACCCATCCGGGCACCGCGACCTGTGCCCACCATGATGGCCACCGGAGTAGCCAAACCCAAGGCGCAGGGACAGGAGATCACCAGAACGGAGATGGCCGCAGAAAGGGAAAATTCCAGGCCCTTATCGGCAAACATCCAGACGGCGAAGGAAATCGCCGCAATGGACATCACCACCGGCACAAAAATGCCGGCAATTTTGTCAGCAAGGCGGGCAATGGGGGCTTTGGAGCCACCTGCTTCCTCCACCATGCGGATGATTTGGGCAAGGGTTGTATCCTCTCCGACCTTTTCTGCTTTTAGTTCCAAGTAACCTGCGCTAAGGGTGGTGGCTGCTGCCACCGTATCCCCCTCCCCTTTTTCAACTGGGACACTTTCACCGGTGAGGGCGCTCTGATCCACAGAAGCCCGACCGGAAAGCACCAGTCCATCCACGGGAATGCTACCGCCGGAGCGGACAATCACAACATCTCCGATACGAACGTCCTCTACGCTGATTTCCTGCTCCACACCGTCACGACGGACGGTGGCAGTCTGGGGGCGCAGGTTCATCAGCTGCCGGATGGCGTCGCCGGTTTTGCCCTTGGCACGGGTTTCCAGGAACTTGCCCAGGGTCACCAAGGTCAAAATCATGGCTGCGGACTCAAAGTAGAGGCTGTGGCTGTATTTCTCCACAGATACCCAATCCTCACGACCCATGGCAGCAGCCATCAAAAACTGCACGATGATGCCATAAATCAAGGCAGCACCGGAGCCCACCGCAATCAGTGAATCCATGTTGGGCGCACGGTTTATCAATGCCTTCAAGCCCCGGGAATAATAGGTTCGGTTTAAGTATACGACAGGCAGGGTCAGCAAAAACTGCAGCAAGGCGGCCACCATGGCGTTCTTTAGACCATGATACCAACCAGGCAGCGGGAGGCCCACCATGTGGCCCATGGTAAAATACATGAGCACAACCAGAAACACCGCAGAACCAATAATGCGGCGCTTCATTTCCTTTTGCGCAGTGTCCGCAGGGTTGGATTCCTGCTTCCGCTCACCGGGTTGCACAATCCCATATCCTGCATCAACCACGGCCTTTTCAATGGCGGCGGACACATCCGTGTCTGCCTGCACCGTCATCTTTCCTGCCAGAAGATTCACTTCTACTTTGGTGACACCGGATACGGCTGATGTCACCTTCTCCACACGGGCGGAACAAGCAGCACAAGTCATGCCGGTAATTGTAAATTTCAGCTTCATATTCGTCCCCTTTTTATTATATTATCGGATATTCCCCGGTAAAAATCAACCGTTCAAAAGAAAAATTGATTGACATTTTTTCTTATTTATGCTAACATTTTACAGCCACATTCCAAAATTGCAAGTATGCACCTTTTTGTGCCATACTATCATTTTGGATACTAAGGAGGTATTTCTTGAAAAATGCACAAAACTGTCCTGTGGAGGCCACGTTGGAGTTAATCGGCGGCAAATACAAAGCCTTGATTCTTTGGTATCTCTCTGCCGAGAAGCTGCGATACAGCCAGCTGCGGGACTTGCTTATGGGCATCACCCCCAAGATGCTGACCCAACAGCTACGGGAACTAGAGGCCAAACAGCTTGTACACCGGGAAGTGTTTCCCATCGTTCCGCCAAAGGTGGAGTATTCCCTGACGGAATTGGGCAAGAGTCTGATGCCCATTTTGGTGGCCATGCGGGACTGGGGTGCCAGCTATATGCGCCAGACCAATGTAGAGCCCAACTGTTTTATGATGAAAGAACGTTTGTAACATTGAAAGGAAAAAACAAAGATGAATATCAAAATTCTCTCTGATTCTACCTGTGACCTGTCTGCCCAGCTGCTGCAGGAGAACAACATTACTTTGATCCCTCTCACCGTCGTAAAGGATGACAAGGAATTTAAGGACGGCGTGACCATTACCCCCGACGAGATCTTTGCCCATGTAGCAGCCGGCGGTGCGCTGTGCTCCACTTCTGCCAATTCCGTGGGTGAGTACGCTGATATATTTGAAAGACACGCCAAGGAAAACGACGGCGTACTTGTGATCACCATTGGCTCCGGTTTCTCCAGCTGCTATCAGAACGCCAGCATCGCTGCTTCCGATTTTGATAATGTCAAGGTTGTTGACTCCATGAATCTGTCCACCGGCCAGGGTCTGGTGGTGTTGGAGGCTTGCAAGCTCGCCAAGGAATGCTCTTCTCTGGAGGAGCTGCACGAAAAGGTGCAGGCCTTTACTGCCAAGGTAGAGGCCAGCTTCCTGGTGGATAAGCTGAACTATCTGGTCAAGGGTGGCCGCTGCTCTGCCGCTGCCGCACTGGGTGCCAACCTGCTGAATCTGAAGCCCTGCATCGAAGTGCGGGACGGCAAGATGATCGTGGTGAAGAAGTACCGCGGCAGCTACAACAAATGCCTGGCCAGCTATGTAAAGGATCGGCTGGCAGAGCGGGAGGATCTGACCCGTGAAATTCTGTTTGTGACCAAGACCTCTGTTTCCGACGAGGAATATAAGGCAGTCATGGACACCGTAGCAGAACACGGTCATTTTGGTGTAACCTACGAGACCACCGCCGGTTGCACCGTTTCCTGCCACTGCGGCCCCGGCACTCTGGGTGTGCTGTTTGTCAGAAAGTAAATAGGATAACCCCACAGCTATTTCGCTGTGGGGGTTCTCATTTGTACGGATAAAATTTCGCTTGCATTTGAATGCAATTGTGATATAGTGTAGGCGTCAGCTTCTAGAAGTGAGGAAACAGATTATGGATTGCCATCAACTACTTGACCTTGCAGTAGACTTGGGGTATGAACTGTCCATGTCCGGCGCGGAAACCTTCCGTGTAGAGGACAGCATCACCCGCATTTTAAAATCCTACGGTCTTGAACCGGAGGTATATGCCATTCCCAACTGTATCCATGTGAGTGTGACTCTACCTGACGGAAAGTCCTTGACGGAAATGCGTCGTGTGGGTTTCCACGGCAATGATTTGGATTCTGTAGAGGTTTTTTCCGGTCTGAGCCGTCGAATCTGTGCGGAAAAGCCGGATGATGTGCTGGGGCGCCAGTGGCTCAACCAGGCCATTGCCAGTAAGCGTCAGTATCATTGGGGAACACAGCTCCTTGGCTACTTTATTAGCGTGTTTGCCTTTACCATTTTCTTCGGCGGCGATTTGGCAGATGCATTCTGCGGCGGCATCGCCGGTGTTGCCGTTGGTGCCAGTGTCATGTTTATGGATCAGCTGCAAACCAACCATTTTTTCAAAACGTTGCTGGCTTCCATTCCCCTGGCGTTGATCCCCTATATTTTCGGCGCATTAGGCCTCTGTACCCGGCCGGACATGGCCACCATTGGTGCCGTGATGGTACTGGTGCCGGGACTGCTATTTACTTACGCCATGCGGGACATTATTTACGGCGATACCAACTCCGGCGTCAACCGCATTGTGCAGGTGCTGCTGATTGCAGTTGCCATAGCCTGTGGTACGGCTGTGGCGTGGAATTGTGCCACGCTCCTTTGGGGCGAACCCATCAGTGCTGCGGTGGTCAACCACACGCTGATGTATGAATGTATTGCCACCGCCTTTGGTTGCCTGGGCTTCTGTATTCTATTCAATGTGCACGGCAAGGGAATCGTGTTTTGCATGCTAGGCGGTGTAATCTGCTGGCTTTCCTATTCCATCGTAGAGGCCATTGGCGGCGGTGACGGAATGGCAACCTTTATCGCTTCCTTTGTGACTGCGGTATTTTCCGAGGTGATGGCCAGAATCCGCAAATGTCCGGCCATTGGATATTTGGTGCTGGGTTTGATCCCCCTGATCCCCGGTGCAAGTCTATATTACACCATGAATTACGCTGTACGAGGCAATATGGGGATGTTCAGCATTCAGGGCATGAAGACTATTGAACTGGCCGGCTTGATGGCGGCAGGCGTTCTGCTGGTGTCCACCGCCATGCGGATGTGGTTGGTGTGGAAACTACAGCGAAAGAAGAAATAAACCAAGGGCACCTGCCGCGGCAGGTGCCCTTTTAGTATAAAACATAATCATAGTTTTGAAAAAACAGTGCCAAGGCTGTTATGGAATACCAAGTCTGCCTGTGCATCATAAGGCGTTGCATCCCGGTTGATGAGCACAAGGCGGCTGCCACGGTAGTAATTGACCAAGCCGGCGGCAGGATAGACCGTCAGGCTGGTGCCCGCAACGATCAGAAGATCGGCGGCGGCAATGGCATGGATGGCGCCCTCGATGGTGCGTTCATCCAAAGATTCTTCGTAAAGTACCACATCGGGCTTGACAATGCCGCCGCAAGCGCAACGGGGCACGCCGGAAGCATTCTTGATGAATTCGGCGGAATGGAATTTTCTGCAGCGAGTACAGTAATTCCGAAGGACGGAGCCGTGGAGCTCGTAGACCCGGTTGGATCCGGCCTTTTGGTGCAGGCCGTCGATGTTCTGGGTGACCACGGCGGAAAGTTTCCCCTCCTCTTCCCAGCGAGCAAGCACTTTATGGGTAATGTTGGGTTCAAAACCAAGGGGGAGCATTTTCTCCCGATAGAAGTTGAAGAAATACTCCGGACGGCCCTCATAGAAGGAATGGGAGATGATAACCTCCGGCGGATAGTCAAATTTCTGATTGTACAAACCGTCCACACTTCTGAAATCCGGGATGCCCGATTCCGTACTGACACCAGCGCCACCGAAAAAGACGATGTTCTTGCTTTCGGCAATCCATTGTTTCAAGATTTCAAGGTTTTCCATAAAACGCCCCCTTTTCTTTATTTTAACGAATTCATTAGTAAAAAGCAACACCCACCGGTTATTCGGTGAGTGTAAAACTTTATGTACCAGGCAGGATATAGACCCGCTCGTCTGCATCCATTTCCTCGGTTCGCTGAAAGCCAAAGGATGTAAACAGATGCAAGGAATGGGCATTATCATCGTGGACGGAAGTATAGACATCCCGGCAGCCATACTGACTGCAAATCAGCTCCACCACCATGGGCAGGAACGCCTTCCCGTAGCCCTTATGCTGATGCTCCACATCGATCATATAGCGGCAGAGCAGATAGTGGCCCGTGTCCCGGTCCAGACCGTAAAACACAAAGCCCACTGCCGTCTCCCCGTCCATCAGAAGGCGGCAATCCCAATCCGGATCATAACAGCATTGCAGCAGCGAAAAGGCGTTGTTGGCGATCCATTTTTCGTCAAGCGGAATTTTTCTTTCCGGATCTGTGGTTAGAAATGTAGCCTTACGCCAGTTGTCTGCCGTTACCTTTTCAAGCCTCAGTTCCATTTTCCATATCCTCAAGCTCCATTTCCTTCAGCAGCTTTTTATCCTGCTTGGAGGAAAGGTCCAGTTTTTCGTACATATCCGGGCGGCGAGCCTGGGTACGGCGCAGGGACTGCTTTCTACGCCACTGGCGCACCTTTTCATGGTTGCCGGACAGAAGGATCTGAGGCACTTCCCTGCCGTGCCAGACGGCGGGGCGAGTGTACTGGGGATATTCCAGCAGACCATTAAAATGGCTCTCATCCTCAAAGCATTCGGCATCGGCAAGAACGCCGGGCACCATACGGCACACCGCATCGGTGACGGCCATGGCGGCAATCTCACCGCCGGTGAGAACAAAGTCACCCAAGCTGATCTCTTCGTCCACGCACTCGTCAATGAAACGCTGGTCGATGCCCTCGTAGTGACCACAGACGATGATAATATTCTCCATCTTGCTTAGGCGGATAGCATCGGCCTGCTTGAAGGTATGACCGCAGGGGGACATATAAATGGTATGCACAGGGCCGGCAGCCTCGTCGCAGATAGCTTCCCAACAGCGGTACAAGGGGTCTGCGGTCATCACCGCGCCACGACCACCGCCGTAGGGATAGTCGTCGGTCTGATTCTGCTTGTTGGCAGTATAGTCCCGGATCTGGTGAGTGTCGATCTTGATAAAGCCCCGCTCCTGGGCGCGGCCCAGGATGCTTTCAGACAAAACGTCCCCCAAGGTTTCCGGGAACAGGGTCATGATATCAATTCTCATCGGTTCTCATTCCCTCGATCAAATTCACTTCCATGCGGTTGGCAGCCAGATCGGTGGAAAGGATAAAGTGACTGACAGCAGGGATCATATACTCGTACTGACCCTTGACCACATAGACACTATTGCCGGGATAATCCAGCACATCGATAACTTTACCAATGGATACGCCATCGGCAAAAACTTCCACACCCTTCAACTCATCGGCGAAGATCACCTCATCGTCGATATCCTCCCGGTACAGTTCGATCACCTTGCCACGCATGAGCTGTGCAGCCCCCATGGTGTCGATGCCCTGGAGCTTGACCAGATTGCAAGTCTTTTGGACTCGGCACTGGTCGATGGTATATTCTTTTCCGCTAATGCGGCAACGATCAAATTCACACAGCATCTGGGGGTCATCCAGCCAACAAAGGACCTTCACTTCACCACGGATGCCATGGGTGGTGACGATTTCACCAGCCTTAATAAATTGGAGTTTCATAAGTAGCCTCCTGGTTATTGTGGGCGGCGGGAGCAAGCCCCCGCCCTACATTCTCTTAGAAACGGAAAATGCGTGACTTTCGTCACGCACAACCGTTTTTAGTCCACGATTTCCACCGTGACTTTTTCACCGGTGCGCTGTGCAACGGTCTTGATAATGGTACGGATCTCTTTCGCGATCCGACCCTGGCGGCCGATCACCTTGCCCATATCGCCCTCGGCAACACGCAGCTCCAGCACCTTGCCGTCCTCACCGTCCAGTTCAGTGACAGTGACGGAATCGGGATGGTCCACCAGATTCTTTGCCATATACAGCAAAAGTTCTTTCATTGCGCGTATCTCCTTTGGGGATTACAGCACGCCAGCCTTCTTCAGCAGACCACGAACGGTGTCGGTGGGCTGTGCGCCGTTCTTGATCCAGGTCTGAGCCTTCTCCACATCAACAGTGACGGTAGCGGGCTCGGTCAGGGGGTTGTAAGTGCCGATTTCCTCGATGCAGCGGCCGTCACGGGGAGCGCGAGCGTCAGCAACAACGATACGGTAGTAAGGAGCCTTCTTAGCACCCATTCTTCTGAGTCTGATCTTAACCATTGAGATTCACCTCCATAAAATTTTCAAAAAGTAATATATCGTAAAGCAATTTGCTTATAACGATCGATTAAAAACCGGGGAAGCCCATGCCGCCGAAGCCACGCATACGCTTCATCTTCTTACCCATACCGG
Organism: Faecousia sp.; assembly: GCA_045124575.1. Taxonomy (GTDB): domain Bacteria; phylum Bacillota; class Clostridia; order Oscillospirales; family Oscillospiraceae; genus Faecousia. Next base: position 30,971 of record JBGVMD010000011.1, on the reverse strand, counting down.
GGCCGGAGAACTGCTTCATCATCTTCTGCATCTGCTCGAAGGACTTTAAGAGGCGGTTCACATCTTCTACCTTCAGGCCTGCACCGGCAGCAATACGCTTCTTCCGGGAAGAACCGATGATGCTGGGATTTTCCCTTTCCTTGGGGGTCATGGACAGGATGATCGCCTCGGTGTGAGCCAGTTGCTTCTCATCCACCTGCAGGTTCTTCATATTGCCCATACCGGGCATCTGCGCCAGCAGATCCTGCATGGAGCCCATGGATTTCATCTGCACCAGATTCTCGTAGAAATCCTGCAGGGTAAATCTATTGGAGCGAAGCTTCTCCTCCATCTCAGCGGCCTTCTTGGCGTCATAGGCCTTTTCAGCCTTTTCGATGAGGCTCAGCACATCGCCCATGCCCAAGATGCGGGAAGCCATACGGTCGGGATGGAAGGGCTCAATATCCTCCAGCTTTTCGCCCATACCGGCGAACTTGACCGGCTTACCGGTGATGGCACGAACGGACAAAGCCGCACCGCCACGGGCATCGCCATCCAGCTTACTGAGCATGACGGAGTCGATATCCAGCCAGCTATTAAAGCTCTCGGCAGCGTTAACGGCGTCCTGACCGGTCATGGCATCAACCACCAGCATAATTTCGCTGGGGTTCACAGCAGCCTTGATGTTTTTCAGTTCTTCCATCAGCGCCTCGTCCACATGCAGGCGGCCGGCAGTATCCAGGAACACCATGTCATGACCACGCTGGCGGGCGTAGAGCACTGCTTCCTTGGCAGTTTCCACAGGATTCTGGGTGCCCTTTTCAAATACCGGGATGCCCAGCTTTTCGCCACAGACTTTCAACTGCTGTATAGCCGCGGGACGATAAATATCACAAGCAACCAGCAGCGGGTTTCTGCCCTGGCGCTTCATAAGGCCAGCCAGCTTGGAACCGTTGGTGGTCTTACCGGCACCCTGCAGACCCACCAGCATAACCACGGTGGGGCCGTTGGGGTTGATGGTAATATGTTTCTGATCAGAGCCCATCAGCTTGGTGAGCTCTTCATTGACGATCTTAACGATCATCTGAGCCGGAGTCAAGGACTCCAGCACATCTGCGCCAACACAGCGCTCGGTGACGGACTTGGTAAAATCCTTACAAACCTTATAGCTGACATCCGCCTCCAGCAGCGCCATGCGGATTTCACGCATAGCCTCCTTGACATCGGACTCTTTCAGACGGCCCTTGCCACGGAGCTTTTTGAAGGTGGCGGAAATTTTTTCAGTTAAGCCTTCAAATGCCATAATTTACTCCTCAATGCCCTGGGCTGCAGCAATGATCTGCTGGGCCAGAGCGGAAACAGTGGGATCGGCGTGTTGACAAAGCTGCGTGGCTTTCTCCAAAATCACATCGGTGACTTTGCGGCAAAGCTGATCCCGTTTTGCACATCCGGTTTTGGCTTCCATATTGCGCAGCAGCGCTTCCGCACGGCTCAGGTTCTCATGCACGCCCTGGCGGCTGATTCCCAGTTCGGAAGCAATCTCGCCCAAGGACAGGTCCTGATAATAGCGCAATTCGAAGCATTCTTTCTGCCGATCAGTGAGCAAATCACCATAGTAATCGTATAGCAAAACGATCTCGATTGCGTCCATGGAAACCTCCTGTCAAGCCTTTTCGCTTGATACCTGCGGTAGTATAGCATAGATACATCGGCTTGTCAAGTATTTTTTATTGACAATCAAAAAATCGGAGCGTAAAATACGCTCCGATTTTTATAATAGGTACTTCTTAGTTGAACAGGTCCTTAATGGCGTCGATGTCTTCCTTGCAGTCCTTGCAATAGACCACTTCACGGTCCATGACTTCGCCCTTGTACTGCTTGCCGGACTTCTCTTCGCCGCACAGGTCGCACTCGAACTTACCACAGCCGCACAGCAGGACGGACAGCAAGCTAACCATAGCCATCAAAACAGCAATCTTCTTCATATACATTCCCTCTTTTCATGATTTGTCATCCACAAGTTATAGATGATCTATATATTGTACTCCGCATTCCTATTTTTGTCAACGCAAAATAAACAGAAAGATGAATCAATTCATCGATAATCCACGAACGGTATCACAAAACCCGGTACCAGCGACTGAGTTCGGCAATCTTAAGAAAGCCCATGCGCTCATAAAGGCGAACCGCCCGTGCATTTGCGGAAGCCACCCACAGGCGCACGGTATCCCCCGTCAGCACGCCGCACAACGTCCGTACTACCGCTTCCCCTGCTCCGGGCTGCACAGCAATCACGGTATCAATAAAATCCCCCTTGGCCTTACCAATGCCCAGCAGCTGACCGTCCCGGTGGACAAAATAGGCATCGGCTGTCTTCAGCAGTTCTCTGCCGTCCCGACTGTCCATATAGGCCGCATTGGGGACATCCGCCATGCGTTCATTATAGATATCCAGCCATTGCTGCACCGTTTGCTCCGTCACCGGGAAAAGACAAGCATCCGTTTCTCCCATGGCTGCCCGCTGGCACTGCATTGACCAAAGGGCGGTAATCAGAGGATACTGTTCGAGATACTCATGTCCCGCCGCATCGATCCATTCTGCGCCGCACATTCGGCAAAAAGAAATACATTCTTCCAGCAATTTCTCCGGTTCCTGGGAGGACTGTATCTTAATATGTGCCCGGCTGCGGTAAGGAATTTCCCGCAAAAACAGGCTGGCAACACCATATTCCGTTACAAACATAGGCATATCCTGCATATTTTTCTCCCCTTTCCTACCCTTAGTATAGCACATTGGAATCAGCAGCGCAAGAAGAATTGTGCAATTTAACGAAAAGCACAAGGCAAATGATAGGACAAACTGATTGCATCAAACAATCTTTTTCAAAAAGGCGGTCATTTTTTAAAAAAGCCCTTGCATTACGGCAAAAAATATATATAATATAGCAAGAAACTTTTCTCGAAAGGAGGATACCATAATGAAGAAGATCATCTGCAAGAAGGAATACGATTCCGAAACCGCTACCCTGATCAAGAAGTGCACCTACGGCACCTACGGCGATCCTGCCGGCTACGAAGAGATCCTGTTCCAGACCGAAGGCGGCCTGTACTTTGTTTATACCCGCGGCGGCGAGACCTCTCCCTTTCCCGGCGAGGACATCCAGCGTCTGGCTAAGACCAAGGTCAACGAGTGGATCGAGAACCACTAATTACCGCATATACATAAACGGAGGCTGATTGCAGCCTCCGTTTTTTTATTTGATTGTCAGCGCATCACCATGGGAGGTAAGACGCTCAAGAATGCCGTCTTGGATACGGTAGCCTTCGCCGTAGAGGGTGGCGAAGCGGCCGTCATCCACCACATAGGAAAAATCCGGAAGCGCGTAGAATCTTTGGCCCACACTATCAGCGTAAGTGATATCCTCATACAGCCGCAAGCCGTCCACCCGCATATTGCGGGTCTTTTGATAATGAGGCAGCACCTGAACCTTGGAAAGTCCCAGTCCCGGCAGAAAACGCTGAAAATCCGAGGAGGACTCCCCCGCTTCTTCCGGCTGAGAGTAGACCACATCGGCGCTGTTCATAGATCCCGCGCTGATACCCATCACCACACCGGAATAATTCCGAAGCAGCTGCCGCAGGCCAATTTTTTGAAAGAAGGCATTTTGGGTGGGCACATGGCCTCCGGTGAGGATGATAAGGTCGGACGCAACCACCAGTTGCGCTGCCTGACGGACATTGTGGTCGTCCAACACATGATAGGAGCGGAAATGAATGCCACTATTGGCAAATGCCATGAACATATCCGCGCCATAGTAGCAATTGATATCTGTCCGGGTGGGTTCGGAGCAGATATACAGGCAACGAGGATTAAGCGGCAGGCAACCACGAATCCGATCAACAAAACCATTCATATTGCTGAATGTGGGCCGGTCCACATCCTCTCGGAAGGGAGAACTGGTGAGAAAAGCGATCATATCGTGTTCCTTTCCTGCTGTAAATTGTTGTTTATACGCACTGGTGCGGGAGGGCTACGCCTCCCTTGCCTAGGTAGCTGCGTCGCTGATTGTGTGAACAACAATTTACCGTTTTAGCGATAATTGGGAAAATACTCCTCTGCGAAGTCCACTTTTTCGACCTGGAAGGACTTGCCGTTGAGATAAGCGAGGTCTTCGGCGTCGGTGGTGAAGGTAAAGGTCAGCTTATAAGAATAGAGAGCCTGGTAATTTCGGTCATAGTTTTTATTCAGCTTGCCGTATTTGCCGTCGCCCAACAGCGGATGGCCGGCATGGGCAAACTGGGCACGGATCTGATGGGTTCGACCAGTGATGAGTTCACATTCCACCAAAGAAAGGCCGTTTTGGGAAGCAATCACCTTATAATTGGTCTGGCAAGATTTGGCACCGGGCTGCATTTTGTCCGTGACAAAGACACGATTTTTCTTCTCATCCTTAAAAAGATAACCCTTTAAACTGCCTTCTCTGGGCTTAGGTGTACCTTCCACAATGGCAAGATACCGTTTGTCCAGTTCCCGATCTTTGATCTTCTGATTCATAACTCGAAGCGCCATAGCAGTCTTGGCGGCGATGACGATGCCACCGGTGTTCCGGTCAATCCGGTTGCACAGAGCCGGTGTAAAGGAATTTTCCTCCCGGGGACGCCACTCCCGTTTTTGGTACAGGTAGGACTGGATATGGTCGATCAGGGTTCTGCCATACTCTGCCCCATCATGGGGATGAACCGCAATGCCGGGGCGCTTGTCTACCAAAAGGATGTGCTCGTCCTCATAAACGATATTCAGCTTGGGAGAAGCCACCGTCAAATAGGCATTGTCCTCCCGGGGTTTGTCGAAAAATTCATCATTGATATAAAGCTGAAGCACGTCTCCGGCAGCCAATCGGCTGTCCCGCTGGGCGCGGGCGCCGTTGAGCTTGATGCGCTTGAGGCGAATGTATTTCTGAGCCAGAGAAGCCGGCAGCAGGGGCACTGCTTTTGCCAAAAAGCGATCCAAACGCTGGCCCGCGTCGTTGGTGCCGATGGTCAATTCTTTCATAGATGATTACCCATATTGGCGTCGAAGCTGCGGTTGATCTGTTCCGTCAGTTCCAATGCAGCGTTATAACCCATCTTCCGCTGGCGGTTATTCATGGCTGCCACTTCCAAAATCACTGCCAAATTTCGACCGGGGCTGATGGGGATGGTATGGGTCGGAACCTTCACGCCCAAAATTTCTGTATAGGAACATTCTGCGCCCAGGCGGTCATACACATTCTGGCTGTTCCAGGGTTCAATATTGACCACCAGGTTAATTTTATTTTCCGCCTTAACGGCACCCATGCCGTAGAGCCGTGCAACATTAATAATGCCAATGCCCCGCAGTTCAATATAATTTCGAATCAGCTCCGGTGCAGAGCCAATGAGGGTATTACCGGAAATTTTGCGAATTTCCACTGCATCGTCAGCAATCAAACGGTGGCCGCGCTTGAGAAGCTCTACCGCAGTCTCACTCTTACCCATGCCGCTTTCGCCGGTCAGAAGAATACCCTCGCCGTAGACTTCCATCAACACGCCATGGCGGGTAATACGGGGTGCCAACTCATCGCTGAGATAGGCAACCAAGGCGGACAAAATCTCCGAGGTAGGCTCATCCGTGCAAAGCAGGGTGACATCGTGCTTTTGGGCCATCGCCACGCAGGCAGGATAAGGCTGCAGGCCACGAGCAATCAGCAGAGCCGGAATTTTAAAAGCAAAGAGGTGGTCAAAAATCTCCTCCTGCTTTTCCTGAGAAAGCTGGCTGAGGTAACTCATTTCCACTCTGCCCAACACCTGAAGACGACGGGCATCAAAATGTTCAAAAAATCCCGCCAGAAGCAAACCGGGACGGGCCACATCCGCCACGGTCAGGCGGATGGTGTCGAAATCTGTGGAGGCAAATTCCACCTGGAGATCAAATTCTTCCGCCAAAGTTTTCAGCGGCAAAGAGTAAATATCTGCCATATTTCCACCTCATTCTCATAGGATAAAAACATTATAGCGGTAGCCTGGCGGAATATCAATAAATATTTTAAAAAATTTCAAAAAAACGAAAAATAATGCTTGCATTTTTGACGAAACTCTGCTATCATATCTAAGCGCCTGCGAATGGCGTCATTTCGTGGATTATGATTCGGATGGGAGGTGCAACGAATGGCGAAGTGTGATTTTTGCGGTAAGGGCGTAACCTTTGGTATCAAGGTTTCCCACTCCCACAGACGTTCCAACCGTACCTGGAAGCCCAATGTCAAGCGGGTCAAGGCTGTTGTCAACGGTACTCCGTGCCATGTGTACGCTTGTACCAGATGTCTGCGTTCCAACAAGGTTGAGCGTGCTGTCTGATTTCCCTGCAAAATAAAATACGCCACCAATTTGGTGGCGTTTTTGTTTGCCCAAAATGACGCATTGTAGGGTCCGGCGTCCCCGACGGGCCTAAAAAATACAATGATCACATTATAGGACCGTCCAGAAGGCCGGTCCCTAGATAATTGTGCAAAAACGACTGGCCCAGGCGGGCCAGTCGTTTTGTTTTTTTCTTACAGCCAGCCGGGATTTTCAGACTCGGCTTTGCGGGAACGGATCAGAAGGGTCTGAACCGCTTCCTTGGCAGATGCTCCTTCATAGAGCACCCGATAAGCCGCTTCTACAATGGGCATTTCCACGCCCATGCGCTGACCTAGCTCGTAGGCAGATTTGGCGGCATAGTAGCCTTCCACCACGGCTCCCACCTCCTGCATGGCCTCCTGGACGCCCTTGCCTTGTCCAATGAGGATACCGGCACGGCGGTTGCGGGAGTGCATGGAAGTGCAAGTAACGATTAAATCGCCCACACCGGAAAGGCCGGTAAAGGTCTCCTTGCGGGCGCCCAGCGCCACACCCAGGCGGGCGATCTCGCTTAAGCCCCGGGTCATCAGCATAGCTTTGGTATTATCGCCATAGCCTAAGCCATCGGTGACACCGGCGCACAGGGCAATGACATTTTTCAGGGCAGCGCCCAGCTCTGCGCCCACAGGGTCGTCGCTGGTATAGACCCGCAGGGTATCCGCCATGAACGCATCCTGGACGAATTCTGCCAGGGCCTGATTTTGATGGGCGGCTAACAGGCCGGTAGGCACATCCACAGAAACCTCTTCCGCATGGCTGGGGCCGATGAGGGCTACCACTTCCCTGCCGGTCTCCTGGGCCACCACCTCGCTCATGCGAAGATGGGTGGTGTCTTCCAGTCCCTTGGTAACACAAACGACCACCGCATCGTCGTCAATATAAGGCGCAACACTGCGGCAAACGGCACGGGCCGGGAACGAAGGACTTGCCATAACCACCAGCTTGCAGCCACGAACGCAGTCGTATTCGCCGCTGATGGCAAGATTCTCCGGCAGTACTGCATTGGGTAGCCTCGGGTTGCAGCGTGTTGACTCCATTTCGGGGATCGAATCCCTCGAGAAGCTCCACATGGTCACATCATGACCATTCTTACACAGGCGGATCGCCAAAGCAGTGCCCCAAGCACCGCTGCCTACAACTGCTACTTTCATTGGTGCTTTCCTTTCGAAAACAGTTCCGTCTTTCGCTCCTGTCCCCGCAACAACCGAAGAATATTACTGCGGTGGGCGAAAACACACAGACAACTCATCAACAAACCCGTCAGCCATATCCGCACATCATTGTGATAAATGACCACAAAACCAATGCCAAAGGTAATCACACCCAGCACCGAACCCAAAGAAACGTACTTTGTCAAAAAGTATACCGCAAAGAACACCAGTCCCACAGCCAGCGCAATTCGCCAATCCACTGTCCAGGCGATAAACCAACCGCTGAGGATTCCCTTGCCACCTTTAAAGCCCTGGAGGGCAGGATAAATATGGCCCAACAGCACAAAGAGGCCACCCAGCATTCTTCCCTGCAGTTCCAGGCCATAAGATGCCAGCAACAGGCCGGATAGAACGCAGGCCAAAACGGCTTTGCCGGCGTCAATCAAGATCACCAGAGCCGCACGACCGGTGCCGTAGCTGCGGATGAAATTGGTTAGGCCCGCATTTCCGCTGCCATGGCTGCGGACATCATCGCCCAGCATCAGGCTGACGCAGATGGCGCCGTTATGGTTGCCAAGGAAGTAACTGACCAGCGCTGCGTTAAAAATACGCAGGAGCATAGCTTAGTCCTCCTCTTTGTCACCCTTCTGGCGGATGGTGATCCGCACGGGCGTGCCCTTTAAGCCAAAGACATCCCGGATCTGATTTTCCAGATACCGCTGATAAGAGAAATGGAAGAGCCGTGCATCGTTACAGAAAATGACAAAATGCGGGGGCTTGGTGCCAGCCTGGGTCATGTAGTAGATCTTCAGGCGGCGGCCCTTGTCAGAGGGCGGCTGGACACGGGCAGTAGCCTCGGCCAGAATGGAGTTGAGGGCGCCGGTGGTAATACGGCTGGTGTTCTGCTTGTGGACCTCCTGGATCAGGGGGAACAGCTTATCCACCCGCTGGCCAGTCAACGCCGACAGGAACACCACGGGTGCATAGGTCATGTAGCTGAGGCCATCCTTGACCGCCAGTTCCTTATCCCGCATGGTGTTGGTTTCCTTGTCTTCCACTGCGTCCCACTTGTTGACAACAATGATGGCCGCCTTGCCGGCTTCATGCACCAGACCTGCGATCTTGGTATCCTGGTCGGTAACACCGTCGTTGGCATCAATAAGGATCAGGCACACGTCCGCCCGCTCAATGGCGTTGATGGAGCGCATATTGGAATAGCGCTCAATGGCATCGTCTACCTTACTCTTGCGGCGCATACCAGCGGTATCGATCAGGCAGTATTTGCCGGTTTCGTTTTCAAAATAGGAGTCGATGGCATCTCTGGTGGTGCCGGCCACATTGGAAACGATGACCCGCTCCTCGCCCAGAATGCGGTTGAGGAGGCTGGACTTGCCCACATTGGGTTTACCGACGATGGCCACCTTGATGATGTCGCTGTCTTCCTCCTGCTCGCTTTCGGCGGGGAACTGCTCCACACACCAATCCAGCAGGTCGCCGGTGCCGTGGCCGTGGAGGGCGGAGACCTCAAACAGATCGCCAATGCCCAGGCCGTAGAACTCATAGACAGCAAGATTCACAGGACCGATGGAGTCACACTTATTAACGGCCAGCGCAACAGGCTTGCCGGACTTACGCAGCATGGTGGCCACATCCTGGTCAGCGGCGGTAACACCGGTGCGGACATCCACCACCATGACGATGCAATCGGCCAGTTCAATACCGATCTCCGCCTGGCGGCGCATGAATTTCAGCATATCATTCTCGGTGTTGGGCTCAATACCGCCGGTATCCACCAAGGAGAAATGATGGCCGCACCATTCACAATCACCATAAATACGGTCACGGGTGACACCGGGGGTATCTTCCACGATGGAGGTGCGGTGACCGGTCAACTTATTAAAGAGCATGGACTTGCCCACATTGGGGCGGCCTACAATGGCCACTAAGGGTTTTGCCATGGGTAACACTTCCTTTCATTTGGAATATTATGCCACAAAATTCGAAAGAAATCAATGGATTTATTGTTAAGATATGGGCGGAATCCCATATAAGGAAAAAGAGGAAGGCTTCTGCCTTCCTCTTACTTTTCCTGCCTTAGTCAGCCTTGGCGGCCAGGACCTGACGGCCTTTGTAGGTACCGCAAGCCTTGCAAGCTCTGTGGGGAGCAACGGTCTCGCCGCACTTGGGGCAAACAGCAACGCTGGGAGCGGACAGCTTCCAGTTGGAGCCACGGCGCTTATCGCGACGGGCAGAGGACACTTTACACTTAGGGACAGCCATGGTGACACCTCCTTGGTCAAACTGCTTTTAACAGCATTTTTGGGTTTTTACTTCTCAAGAAGCTGCTTCAAAGCAGCAAATCGGGGATCGAGCTCCTTCTGGCAACTGCAAGGGCCATCGTTGAGATTTCTGCCACAACGGTGGCAAAGACCTTTGCAATCTTCCTTGCACAGCAGCTTGGAATCCATGTTCAGCACAAAAACCGTGCGGATAATGTCTTCCAAATCGGCGCTGTCTCCCTCCAGAGGGAATACCCATTCATCTTCGTTATCTTCATCGGCCAGCTCGGTGACCAGCACCACATTGATGGGGATTTCCACATCACGGGTGAATTCACCGGCGCAGCGGTCGCAGATACCATGCAGGCAGGTGCGAATCGCACCCGTCATCATCATCACACCAGCGGTGTTGCGGACAATACCCTCGGCATTGACCGGCTCCGACACAGGGCAGCAGGTACCAAAACGAAGATCACTCAGATCCAGACTGGTAGAGAAAGGAAGGCTGGCGCCGGGACAATCTATGATTTTCGATAGTCCTAACAGCATAGTATCCCCCTTCTTCACAGTCGTGCTTAGGTATTATATAGGATTTCTTCTCATTTGTCAAATGTTATTTTGCAAAAAATCAAGTTTTTTCTTTCTTTTTTCGCAGGTCCATTAAGCTCCATAGCCATCGTCCATCTTCCGGATACAAAATGCCAAAAATATAGAGAGCGAAGAAAGATAAAATCAGAAAAACCATGGCTTTCATGGCAGAATACGGTGCAAAACCAGCACACCAGATACCACCCATCATGGCCACCACGGTTAGAATTGGAACAGAAACAGAAACATGCAAACCGGTGGTTTTCAGCAGGAGGGCGACGCTTAGCAGCGCATTTACCGCGTGACTTAAAAGGAAGCTAATAAAATAGCCCTTCATGCCCAGCCCCGGTAGCAAAAAATAGAGTCCCACAAGATCCATGATAGAAGTGAAGATATTGATGCGAACGCAGACACGCTGCTTACCCAAGCCCTTATTCATGGCATCGATCACAGCATCGCAATAGAGCATGGGTACGAGAAGGGCAAACCAGCGCAGGTACTCCCCTGCTTCGCCACTTTTGTAGAGCAGCATACCTAAATCTTCTGCCAGAAGGAACATGGCTCCGCCGCATGCCACACCGTAAAAAAGTGCTAAACGCAAACTGCGTCGGGCCAGATAACGGATGCGGGTTCGGCTGTTTGCGGCGTTACAGCGGGCCATTTCCGGAATCAGAAGATCAGCAAGGCCATAGAGGATGGCCGCCGGAAACATCAGCACCGGGAACACCATGCCGCAGACCGTGCCAAACTGCGCCAAGGCGCCGTCTGCACCGCTGTGCAAGGTCAGACGTTTGGGCACCATCAGATTCTCTGCCGTAGTAATACCCACCTTTAAATCGTCTGCTAGGGCCAGAGGCAGCGCAATAGCGGTTAGGCGGTGTGCCACCGGAATATGGGGGCCTGTCTTTGCCCGTTCCAGTAGCCGCAGGATGGTGAGACTGCATAATGTCAAGCAGCTTCCGACGCACCCGCCCAGCACCACAGCCTGGCAGGCTCGTCCGATATCTTTCCCTGCCCAGAACACCAAAGCACCGGCGGTCACTGCCATGGAACAAGTTTGTTCCATCACCTCCACGGCTGCCAGGGTTGCAATTCGATTTGCGGCAGTGAAATAGCCGATCATCACACCGCTGAGGCAGCTGACAGGAAGAAATGCTCCAAATAAGCGGATGGCACCCACGGTGCGACTATCACCGATCCACAGATTGGCAATTTGGGGCGCAAGGGTATATACCAGCAGTCCCACACTCAGGCTAAAGATCAAGCTGTAGAGCACACAACCAGAGAGGACCCAGGTGACATTCTCAGGTCGTTTTTTGCCCAACTCCTCTGCCGTCAGATACATGGTAGCCGTACGAATACCTGCAATTCCGGCCGTCATGGACATGGTCCCCACAGTCAGCACCAATTGCAGCAGGCCAACGCCCCCTGCCCCAATGCGACCGGAGATAAAGACCTGGAAAGAGGTGGAGACCAGCCGCAGCAAGAGATTGACCCCGGTGAGCATCAGGGCGTTATAGAAGATTGGAAGTTTTTTCATACGATTAGGCCCTCCCCTGCTAACCACTGTATTCAAGCAAAGGGGTGCATATGCGAAAAATCGGATGCACCGGGCGGTGCATCCGATGGGGTATTACAGGGCTTTGAGGATTTCCAGAACGAACTCCCAGGTGCGGCCCACAGAGGCGATGCCCAGGCGCTCACGGCTGGTGTGGATGTCGTGCATCTCCGGGCCGATGGAAACGGCGTCCAAGCCGGGCAGCTTCTCGCCCAGCAGGCCGCATTCCAAGCCAGCGTGGATGGCAACCACTTCTGCCTGCTTGCCATACATATCGGCATAGACTTTTACCATAGTGTCCCGCAGGAGGGAATCTTCCTTATACTCCCAAGCGGGGTACTCGCCGGTCTGGCTGTAGCTGCCGCCGAACTGATCGGCAATGGCACGGAGCTGGGTCAGCAGATCCTGCTTTTCCTGATTGACAGAGCTACGGACGGAGAAGGTCAGCTTCAGCTCCTGCTCCAGCTTGGAGATGCCCAGATTCAGGCTGGTCTGCACCAGACCCGGAATCTGCTGGCTCATGGCCTGGACGGAATTGGGAACGGTGCACACCAGTTCAATCAGCTTCTTGCTGTCCTCAACGGAAACGGCGTTGCCGCCCATGGCGTCCACATTATAGGCTTCCACCACAGCTTCCGGTTCAGCATAATTGGCGCGGATCTCGGCCTGCAGGTCGGCCGCAATATCGTTGATGAATTCCAGCTGGTTACCCAATGCAACAAAGGTAGCTTCACAGCTGCGGGGAATGGCATTATCCTTGGAGCCGCCGCCGAAAGCAGTCAGCGCCAGGGGCATCTTTTCGCTGATACGGCGGAGGTACTCGCCCATGACCTTGGTGGCGTTGGCACGGTTCTTGTGGATCTCCACGCCGGAGTGACCGCCCTGCAGATCCTTGACCACCAGGCGGACACAGGGGCCGTAGACAGGCTTACGGGTGACGGGCACACGGATGGTGGAACGAGCGCCGCCGGCGCAGGAAACGGTGAAAATGCCCTCCTCCTCGGAGTCGATGTTCAGAAGCATTCTGCCCTTCAGCATAGAAAGGTCGATGCCGGCAGCGCCGTACATACCGGTTTCCTCGTCGACAGTAATGACCAGTTCCAGCGGAGGATGGACGATGGACTTATCAGCCGCCAGCGCCATGGCAAAGGCCACAGCGATGCCGTCATCGCCACCCAGGGTGGTACCGTTGGCAAAGATGTAATTTCCGTCGTGGGTGATGTCAAGGCCCTGGGTATCCATATCGATGGGGCAATCGGCATCCTTTTCGCAGACCATGTCCATATGGCCCTGAATGATGACAGGGTCATGGTCTACCTTATCACCGGTGCCGGGGACAAAAATGATCACATTATTCAGTTCGTCCTGGATGTATCGCAGATCCTGCTCCTTGGCAAAATTTACCAGATAATCACTAATGATCTTGGTGTTGCCGGAGCCATGGGGCATGGAGCAGATTTCCTCAAAATAGCCGAATACGGTAGCAGGCTGAAGACCTGCCAGCTTCATAGGATTCATAACAGCACTCTCCTTTTTGTTGTTTGCTTTATTCTAGCACAGCAAACCAGGAATGTCTATGAAAAAATAAAAACCACAGGAAACTCCTGTGGTTTTTACTCAATAATCAGACCAGGTTCAGAGCCAGGGTCAGGACAAGCCAAACCAGAGCGACCCACTTGGTGGCAGAAGCCAGCTTCTGCTCCATGGTGTTACCCTTGTTCTTGCCCATGTAGGTGTCGGCATTGCCAGCGATGGCGCCCAGACCAGCTTCCTTACCGGTCTGCATCAGAACCACCAGAACCAGAGCGATGCTGGCCAGAACTTCCAAAGCGATCAGAACATACTTGACGATTTCCATTTGCTATACCTCCCTCCGCGCTCAGCTGACGCTGCGTAATGCGGATAAAAACGAAATATTCACCGCCAAAAAGTAGCGGCATATAAACAGCCCAAGTATTATACCACGGTTTTTTTCAGATTGCAAGCCCCAAAACGGGACTTTTTTACAAATTCAGCTTACTTTGTGACCCAATTGCCGCTGGCGAGGCAATTGAGGTATGCCTCGATGAAGGGATCCAGTGCGCCGTCCATGACACCGTTGACATTAGAAGTTTCGCAGCCGGTACGGGTATCCTTGACCAGGGTATAGGGCATAAAGACATAGTTGCGGATCTGGCTGCCCCACTCGATTTTCTGCTGGACGCCCTTGATGTCGGCAATGTTGGCAAGATGCTCGCGCTCACGGATTTCCACCAGCTTGGAGCGCAGCATACGAAGACAGGTTTCCTTGTTTTGGAACTGGCTACGCTCGGTCTGACAAGAAACTACGATACCGGACTTGTGGATCAAACGAACAGCGGAAGAGGTCTTGTTAACCTTCTGACCACCGGCACCGGAGGAACGGTAAACCTGCATCTCATAATCCTCGGGACGGATCTCGAAGTCCTCGGAATCATCTTCGATCTCGGGGATGACTTCAATGGCAGAGAAAGAGGTCTGGCGGCGGGCATTGGCATCAAAGGGAGAAACGCGGACCAGACGGTGGACACCGTTTTCGCCCTTCAGGAAGCCGTAAGCATTTTCGCCGGTAATGAGGATGGAAGCAGACTTAAGGCCCGCTTCGTCGCCTTCCTGATAGTCCAAAATCTGATAGTCAAAGCCGCTGCGCTCGGTCCAGCGGGTGTACATACGGTACAGCATCTGGCACCAGTCCTGGGCCTCAGTGCCGCCGGCACCGGCCTGGAAGCTCATAATGGCGTTGTTGCGGTCATACTTACCGGTGAGCAGCGTCTCCAGGCGGCAGGTTTCCATTTCTTCCACCAAGGCCTGGTAACCTTCCTTCAGCTCATCCAGCATGGAGTCGTCGTCTTCCTCAATGGCCATTTCGCAAATGGTCATCAAATCGTCCCAGGAGGCGCACATCTTCTCATAGCGCTCCACCTTGTGCTCGGTCTGCTTGACCTTGACCACGATCTTCTGGCTCTTGTCCGGGTCATCCCAGAAGCCGGGGGCTTCCTGCATGGCCTGCAGACGCTCCAGTTCATTGCGCAGACCGGTAATATTCAGAGAGTCTGCCAAACCATCCAGTGCGGGGCGGCAGTCATTCAGTTTTTGCTTGTAGCTGTCAAATTCAATATTCATGGCATTTTTCTCCATAGTAAGACATTCTGAAATATTATAGCCGAAAAAGATAGCATTGTAAAGAGGAATTTTCCCATTCTTCCCTATTCAGCGCAAAAAAGAAGCAAATTTGATTGACAGAAGCCAAAAATTTGGCTACAATAGCAAGGCAATACGCACCAGTAGCTCAGTTGGATAGAGCGTCCGCCTCCTAAGCGGAAGGTCGGGGATTCAAGTTCCTTCTGGTGTGCCAAAAAAGCGAGTGGCTGAGCCACTCGCTTTTTTCATTTAGTCCGCCACGTCAATGTCAAGACCCAGTTCCTGAGGTAGGAAACGGGGACACACATTTTCACCGGTTGTGATGACGGACGCCGCCAAATGGGCGCCGATCTCACAGGCCTGGGCCATGTTTTTTCCATAGGTCAGACCGATGACAACGCCGGCACAGAAAGCATCACCGGCACCGGTGGTATCCTTTACCTTGACACGTCGAGCCGGGCAGAAACCGCTTCTTCCCTGCATATCTGCATAGACAGCACCCTTGTCGCCCATGGTAACAATCATGGCAGGGATCTGGGCACGGACTACCTTTTCCCGGAGGATCTGCTCCAACTCGGCAGCATCCAGGTCGGAATAGTCATCCGAAAAGAGAATGCCTACCTCCTGCTGATTGCACACAAAGCAATCCACGCTTTGCAGAAAATCCCGGCGCTCGGCGGCGATGGAGATGTTGGCAACGGCGGCGTAGATCTTCTTGCTATGCTTTTGCGCCAGCTTGAATACCCGCTTGATGATCTCCTTATCCATATCCAGCTCTACGATGATGCTGTCCGCATTGGAAAAAATCTCGTCGCCATGCTCATCCAGAATGTCCGCAATGGGCATCAGATTCGGGCGTTTGGAAATGGAGGCCACCACGTCACCGTCGTTTTCAAAGACCGCCAGCCAGGTGCCCATGCCATCGGGAACAGCTCGGATATAGTCGGTATTGACTTTATGGGAGGACAGTTTCCGCACCACATCGGCGCCGATGCCGCCCACATCCACCAAGGAAACAAAGGTGGGGCGCAGCTCAACATTGGCAATATCCTCGGCAATGTTGCGACCAACACCGCCATGCACCTGCTCTACCCTGCCCACATTTCGTCCTGCAGGAATATAAACATCCTCCGGATAGCCCTTAATATCGACAAAAACAGCGCCAATTACAACAATTCCCATATCATTTCTCCTTCAAACTGTTTTTATGCCAAGAGAACATCCGACAATAGCATCAGACAAAAGCCCACCAAAAGTGCATAGGTAGCGCCCCGCTGCTGGCCATGGGCATGGGTCTCAGGGATCATTTCATCGCTGATAACATAGAGCATGGTACCACCGGCAAAGGCCAATGCAAAGGGCAGAATAACGGCTGCGATGCTGACAGCAAAATAACCCAGCAGCGTACCCACCACTTCCACCAGTCCGGTGAGCATGGCGATGAGAAAGGTACGTTTGGGGCTGACCCCGGCTGACAGCATGGGTCCAATAATGACCATACCCTCGGGAATATTTTGCAGGGCAATGCCGCCTGCAATCAGCAAGGCATCAGATGTATTGCCGGAACCAAATCCTACACCGGCCGCAATGCCCTCGGGCAGATTATGGATGGCGATGGCGGTGACAAACAGCAATACTTTGCTGAGTTTGGCATTTCTGCTATGGGCTTCGTTATCAGCACCTGCCAGGCGATGCAGGTGGGGCACCAGTTTATCCACCAAATTCAAGCATAGGGCACCAATAAAAATGCCGGCGATGGTCACGAGAATGCCCCAATCCCCGCCATATTCCAAAGACGGCAGGATCAGGCCCAAGATTGCCGCAGCCAACATAACGCCGGCGGCGAAAGAAAGAACAATGTCACTGAGTTTATGGGAAAGGCTCTTAAAGCAAAAGCCGGTCAGCGCTCCGATAACAGTTGCACCGCCCACGCCCAGCGCAGTCAGTAAAACAAGTTGCATAATACCACTCCTAAATACATTCTGTGGTATCAGTATAGCACGCAATGTCAAGAACGTAAAAGAGAATTTATCTTTTGCCCCCCAGACGGATCATATTCCAGCTCTTTGCAGACAAGGTCGCTGTGAGCGTGCCCTCTTCCACCCTGCTGCAGCCATTGGCGGCGGGAATCACCGTATTAGGTGCTTCCTCGGTGTTGACGGCATACAGATCCTCATGGTGCAACTGCACATGTTCTGTAATCACATAGTCTTCAAACTGGCGCAGCGGGACAGTCAGTTCCAGATCCTCCTGCAGGTTCTTATTGACCGCGAAGATCACCAGTTCATCCTGCTGCTCATTGTAAACGGCAACGGCGTCCACATAGGGCACGGTGCCGTATTTTTTGTTTTCATAGGTGGGCGCATCCACCAGCGTCTGCAGCACAACGCCCCGGCCGTATTTTCCGGTGAGCCAGAAGGGATAGTAGATGGTCTGACGCCAGCAGCCGGTATCTGATGTCATAATGGGCGCAATGACATTGACCAACTGTGCCAAACAGGCGATCTTCACCCGGTCGGCATGTCGCAGGAGGGTAATGAGCATGGATCCCACCAGCAGCGCATCCTGGAAATCATACACATCCTCCAGCTGGTGGGGTGCCTGTGTCCAGCGCTCCAGCTTTCGATCCTGTTCGCTGGAGTGATACCACACATTCCACTCATCAAAGGACAGGTGGATGCTCTTCTTGCTGTGCTTCTTGGCCTTGACAAAGTCACAGATGCTGACCACATCGGTAATGAAGCGGTCCATGTCCAAATTGTTGGCAAGGAAGGTTTCCGGATCCCGATCATGGTCACCATAGTAGGTATGCAGAGAAATGTAGTCCACGCTGTCGTAACAGTGATCCAGCACGGTGGCCTCCCAATCACCAAAGGTGGGAATGGTGGAATAGGAACTGCCGCAAACCACCAGTTCGATAGACGGGTCAATTCCCTTCAGAACCTTCGCCGTCTCGTTGGCCAGGCGGCCGTATTCCTGGGCGGTTTTATGACCAATCTGCCAGGGACCGTCCATTTCATTGCCCAAACACCACAGTTTGATGTTATGGGGCTGGGGATAGCCGTGCTGCTTACGCAGTTCGGAATAATGGGTTCCATGGTCTAAATTGCAGTACTCCAGCAGTTCCATAGCTTCCGCGACACCCCGGGTGCCCAGATTGATGGCCATCATAACCTCGGTACCGGCTTTTTTTGCCCAATCGGAGAATTCATTCAGCCCCACCTCATTGGTTTCCACCACACTCCATGCCAGATCAATCCGTTTGGGGCGCTGTTCTTTGGGGCCAACGCCATCCTCCCATTTGTAGCCGGAGACAAAATTACCGCCGGGATAACGAACCACCGGCACATCCAGTTCTTTGACCAAGGCCAGCGTATCACCGCGGAAGCCCTGAGCATCAGCGGTGGGATGTTCCGGCTGATAGATGCCCTGATAGACCGCACGACCCAAATGCTCGATAAACGAGCCGTAGATCCGGCGGTCGATGGGACTGAGAACAAAATCCTTATCAATAATGAGCTTTGCCCGTTTCATTGGATTTCCTCCTTAATTTGTATGAAAGAGAAGAACGCCGTGGGGCGGAATCTCTCCGCCGATGGCATCCGAAAATACCGTTTTCTCACCGGACCACACTTCTGTCCATCCCCCGCTCTCCGGCCAAGCCCAGCCCTCAGAGAAGGCATGTTTGCACTGCGCAAGGGGTAGATGAATGTTGCGGGTATGGTCACTAAGGTTGAACACAGCCACATAACAGGCCCCGGTGGTTGGATCCGTACAGGCCCACATGCAGGTATTCGCATCACGCAGCACCTGCCGGGAAACGAAGCGGCCGCTGAGCAAGTGTAGAAGCGCGCGATTTTGCAGCAGGGACAGGGTCCAATCATCCAGCAGTGTCAGCTCCGCGCCAAGCATTAGGGGTGAGCCGAAGATGCACCAAAGGGTCATCATGGTCTTTTGCTCGTCCGGGGTGAAATTGGTGCTGCGTTCCTGCCCAAAATGTTTGCCGATGCGGCCCAGGGGCAGCATATCACAATCCGGCCAGCAGCCGGGACGCACATGATCCTGCCACTTTTCACAGCGGTCAAACATATCGAGCAAAGCCTTCCAATCGTCCCAGAAATCATCGGTGATCCGCCACATATTGGCATAGCGACTGTAATGCCAGCTTTCCTCCACTGCTGCAGGTCCGGGAGAAAGGCTAAGGACGATGGGCCTTCCGCATTTTTCGATGGCTTTGTGCAGCATTTCCACCTCATGCTTGCGGTCATACTTGCGGGGATGCGGACCGGTGGCACAGATGTCGTCACATTTGATAAAATCCACGCCCCAGGATGCATAAAGCTGCAGCAGAGAATCGTAATATTTTTGACCGGCGTCGGTGTCCCGGATGCCATACATATCCGGATTCCACGGGCAGATGGAACTGGGATCCGCCACCATATCCGCTGTGACATCGGTGCCGCAAATGGGCAGATGCAAATGCGCTGCCATGCGGGGAATACCACGCATCATGTGGATGCCGAATTTCAGGCCCATGGCGTGGATCTGGTCGGCCAGCAAGCGGAAACCTGCACCGCCAGCGGCAGAGGGAAACTTATCCGGGCAAGGCAGCAAGCGGCCGTAGGCATCCATTTCGTTGCGGCCAAAGGGAATGTACTGATGTTCCGGGCGCATGGAGGTGGTGTTGTAGGCATACCACTGGATGTCCACTACCACATACTCCCAACCGTAGGGTTTCAGATGCTGGGCCATATAGCGGGCATTGCGCAGCACATCCGCTTCGGTGACATTGGTATCGTAATAATCATAGCTGTTCCAACCCATAGGGGTTTGCAGCGGTGCATATTTGCTCACAGGCTTCCCTCCTCCGCTTTTCCGGCGCTTCCCATTACATAGCGAAGCTTATGGCGCACCAATTCCTTCATCTGAAGGCGGGCCATTTTTTGATAGTCTCTGGGGTCAAATTTTTCCGGATGTTCCGTTAGAAAACGACGGGTGGCTGCGGTGGCCGCGATCCGCAGATCAGAAGCCACGTTGATCTTACAAACTGCCATTTCCGATGCACGTCGTAGCTGTTCATCCGGGATTCCCACCGCACCCGGCATCTTGCCGCCGAAGGCATTGATATCTTCCACATACTCAGCCGGCACACCGGACGCACCATGAAGCACCATGGGCACACCGGGTGCGGCAGCCATGATCTGCTCCAGAAGATCCAGCCGCAGGCGGGGCTTGGTACCCATCGGGAACTTAAAGGCACCATGGGAGGTGCCGATGGCGATGGCAAGGCTGTCACAACCGGTGCGGGCAACGAACTCCGCTACCTCCTCGGGACGCGTATAGCGGGCATCATCAGCAGAAACGTTCACATCATCCTCCACACCGGCCAGTGCTCCCAGTTCCGCCTCTACAACAACGCCCCGATCATGGGCATATTCCACTACCTGGCGAGTGATGGCTACATTTTCTTCAAAAGGACGGCTGCTGGCATCGATCATCACAGAGGTATAACCCCCATCGATGCAGGCCTTACACAGTTCAAAACTACTGCCGTGGTCCAAATGCCATGCCATGGGAAGTTCGGGAAACTGCTCCGATGCCGCCTGAATCAGGGCACGATGGTAGGCAAAGTTTTCCCGAACGTCCTGGGACACCTGCAGGATCACCGGAGAGGCTTCCTCCCGGCAAGCCTCCACAATGGCCTGCAGGGTCTGCATATCGTTAAAATTAAAAGCGCCGATGGCATAATTGCCGGCATAGGCTTTGCGAAACATTTCTTGGGTGGTAATCAGCGGCATAGGGAGCCCCCTTTTCAGATTTTATCGGGATAACGTTCTGCGGTGATGATGCCGTCACAGACATGCAGTTTACAGATACGGGCATTGCGGGCATCAAAGGCATTGTCCCGAGCATCATAATCCCGGGCGTGATAGATGGCATACCACTGCCCATCCTCGCAGAGCATGGAGTGGTGGCCAGTACCTTCCTCAAATTCATTAGCCCGCAGTACCGGATGATAGGTATGGTCATCCGGGTATTTTTCAAATTTAATCTTGGTCAGGTCGGTTTCCGTAGTTTTGGCCCGGGCATAGCCAATGTAATAGGTAGGTTTTTCAAAGCAATTACCGGAATACATTAGGTAATGCCAATCCCCTTCCCGGAAATAGAAAGCACCCTCAATGGTATGCCAGTGCTGGCCCTGCTGGTAGCGATCGTGCCAGTAGATGTCTTCATCCATGGTCGGTTCTACCACCAATACCGGTTGTCCTGCGGGGGTAAACGGATCCAGCATTTTATCCACGTAGATGCAGGTGCCTACCCGCTCCCCTTCAAACCGATTGGAGGAATAAAACAGGAACAGACCAGCTTCATTTTGCACCATATGAGAATCGATGGAGAACGGCGGCAGGATCCGCTTCACCACCCGGAAGGGGCCCAGGGGATGATCCGCCACAGAAACGTGCATGGCACCGTCATGGCCGCCCTGGTCCGGCTCAACGCCGGAGCCTTCCATGGAATTGTACATATAAAATTTGCCGTCCAGCTCAATGACGCTGGGTGCCCAGAATGCCTTACGATTCGGCACGGACAGCACCGGGCCATGATACTGCCAACCGGACAGCAAATGGTCGGAATGATAGGCATAAATGGCATCATGGCCGGTGACATAGATATAATAGCGGCCGCCGGATTTTAAAATAAAGGGGTCGGCCTGGCCGGCATAGGTGCCCGGCTCAATGGTGAGAAGATGCATAGATATCCTCCCTTACGCAAGTTGGATCCGGAAGCACAGGGGCAGTTCCGAAGTCGGTGCTTCCAAAAGACGGATGTGCAGGCCATCCTCGTCCCGGGTATAATCCACAGGTGTATCACTGCCCAGCAAAGAAACAGCCTCAATACCGAAATCATGCAGCCATTTGGAGGCAAGGGTGCGAATGCGCACAGTGTTCCCTTGGGGACGCATCCAGAACGCATACAGGCCGCCGCCATGATAAGTAAAGCGGAAATCTGCAGCGGTAAAGGGCTTTTCATCCCCATCCATGAAGAAGCCGTCGGAAGCATTGACACTTCCCTCTCCAAACCACTTCCAGGGCACAGTATCATATATGCCCTCCCCATTAACCTGCAGCCAGGCGCCAAGATCCTGCAGAACCTTGGTTTCTTCCTCGGTGATGGTACCGTCGGAACGAGGTCCCACATTCAGCAGCAACATGCCGTTTTTACTGACGATGTCGATCAGGTCACAAATGATCTGTCGGGACGTTTTGAACTCGTTATTGGTGATGTAACCCCAAGAGTGCTTGCCAATGGCCGTACAGGTCTGCCAGGGAACAGGAGAAATTTCGGTGAGTGCGCCGCGCTCCACATCAAAGGTAGCCACTCCGGGGGGGAAAGCTTCCCGCTTATAGTTGATACTGACCTGCTGACCCCACTGATGGGCCCGGTTATAATAATAGGCGGCGATCTTCTTTAGATAAGGCTTGAAGGCATAATTCTGAATCCACCAGTCGAAATACAGCACCTTGGGTTGGTACTTGTCGACAAATTCACAGACCCGGACCATCCAGTCGGTCATCCATTCTTCGGTAGGGCCTTCGCTGGCCGGGGCTTCCGTTGCCTGATCCAAGGCATGCTTGCCCAAATCCGGACGGTAGACCGCCGGGCCATAGAAATCGGCATAGGCTTCGTCACCCACATCACTGTCAAAGGTACGGCCCAAATTCATGAAGAAATAGTGCTCTGCCCGGTGGTTGGAAGCACAGAACTGCAGTCCGTGGTTCTGACAGGCAACCCGCAGTTGCCCCATGACATCCACACCGGGGCCCATTTGGACAGAATTCCAGCGGTTAAAGGCAGTATCATACATCGCAAAGCCGTCATGATGCTCCGCAACCGGCATAATGTAGCGAGCGCCCGCCTGCTTGAAAAGCCGCACCCATGCATCGGCATCGAATTTCTCACCCCGAAACATGGGGATAAAGTCCTTATAGCCAAAGGTCTTTTGGTCGCCATAGGTTTTGACATGGTGGGCAAACTCCCGCACGGTATCGTTGTACATATTGCGGGAATACCACTCATTGCCGAAGGCAGGCACAGAATAAATGCCCCAGTGGATAAAGATGCCCAGTTTTGCCCGGCGGTACCATTCGGGGGTGGGATGTTCCGACAAGCTGCTCCAATCGGCACGATAGGGACCGGCTGCGATCACTTCATCGATCAGCGCAAGATAGTCTTTCTGGTTCATAAACGACTCCTTTCCATAATCAGCAAAATTGCAGAAAACCCGTCGCCGCGGGGATGCAGCGGCGGGTTGCCTGAAATAGGAGAAATGTTTTTATTTTTGTCCGTAATAAGCATTCTTGCCATGCTTGCGCAGGTAGTGCTTATCCAGTAGTTCCTGCTGCATGGGTTTGACTTTGGGATTCAGTGCTTCCGTATGGAAGGCCATACACGCCAACTCCTCCAACACAACGGAATGATGCACCGCTTCGGCCGGATCTTTGCCCCAGGTGAAGGGACCATGGGAATGGACCAGCACCGCAGGAATTTGATCAGGGTGCTTACCGATAAAGGTCTCCACGATCACGTTGCCGGTTTCCAGCTCATAAGCCCCGGCGATCTCCGTCGCAGTCATGGGACGGGTGCAGGGAATGTCCCCATAGAAGTAATCTCCGTGGGTGGTGCCGTAGGCTGGGATTCCCCGACCGGCCTGAGCCCAGGCTGTAGCCCAACGGGAATGGGTATGGACGATGCCGCCCAATTCCGGGAAAGCCCGGTAAAGGGCCAGGTGGGTGGCTGTATCGGAGGAGGGTCTCCACTTCCCTTCCACCACCTCACCGTCTTTCAAGGAAACCACCACCATATCATCCGGCTGCATATTGGCATATTCCACACCGGAGGGCTTGATGACCACCAAACCTCGCTCTCGGTCAATACCGGAAACATTGCCCCAGGTGAAGGTCACCAGGCCGTATTTCGGCAGTTCCAGATTGGCCTTGCAGACGATTTCTTTCAATTCTTCCAACATAGGCCCACCTTACTTCAGTTTCCAGGCCAAGTCGTTCAGGAACAGTTCCTTTTCCAACGCATCCAGGGTGGTATCCTTGGTGATGTGGACAAATTCGATATCCATCATCTTCGCCCAGTCCTTCATCTGAGCAGCGGTGACATCGTAGGAAAGCACCGTATGATGGGCGCCGCCGGCAGTGATCCACAGTTCCACGCCGTCAGTAAGGTTGGGCATTGCCTGCCACATGACCCGGGCCACCGGCAGGTTGGGCATATTCATAATGGGCTTAACGCAGAGGATATCCTGTACGATCAGGCGGAGTCGACCGCCCATATCCACCAGGGACACCACGATCGCCTCGCCTTCCCTTCCCTCAAACACCAGGCGGGCAGGATCCTTTTCATTCATGCCAATGCCCAGGTGATGAGTCTCGATCCGAGGACGGACGGCAGGGTCAGCCAAGGAGGGACATACCTCCAACATGTGCGCGCCCAAAGAATATTCCTGTCCCTGGGCCAGATGATAGGTATAGTCCTCCATAAAAGCAGAGGCACCGTTGCCGTTTTCGCCCATGGCCTTCATAATGGCGGTCATGGCCGCCACCTTCCAGTCGCCCTCACCGCCATAGCCATAGCCCTGCGCCATCAAATGCTGGGAAGCAAGGCCCGGCAGCTGTTCCATACCGTAAAGGTCCTGGAAGGTATTGGAGAAAGCCTGGCAGCTATTGGCATCCAGCATTTTCTTCATAGCAAGCTCTTCTCTTGCCTGATAGCGGATGGCCTGAATGTTTTCTGTGTGAATATCATATAAGGCGGTATATTCCGCCATCTGTGCATCGATTTCCTGCTGGGTGACAGCCTTCATTTCCTTGACCAAATCACCCACGGCCCAGGTGTTGACCTGCCAGCCCAGTTTCGTCTGGGCTTCCACCTTATCGCCCTCAGTAACCGCGACTTCACGCATATTATCGCCAAAGCGCATCACCTTCAGATTGCGGGAAACCGCCACGCCAACTGCAGACTTCATCCAGTCGCCAATGCGCTTCAGCACATCGGGATTTTCCCAGTAGCCGGCAATCACCTTCCGGGGCATTCTCATGCGGGCTGCAATAAAACCATGCTCCCGGTCGCCATGGGCGGCCTGGTTCAGGTTCATGAAGTCCATGTCGATGTCGTCATTGGGGATCTCCCGGTTATACTGGGTTGCAAAGTGGCAATAGGGCTTTTGCAGGTTTGCCAAGCCGTTTATCCACATTTTGGAGGGAGAGAAGGTGTGACACCAGGTGATGATGCCGGCACAGGAATCGTCGTAATTGGCCTCTTTGATGATCTGACTGATCTGATCATTGCGCATGGCCGTGACCTTATAGATCAGAGGGTACGGAAGACTCTTGCTCATTTTTTCCGCCATTTCGGCAGCACGCCGGGCAACGGTCTTCAGCACTTCCTCGCCGTAAAGGTCTTGAGAGCCAACAACAAACCAAAAATTGTATTTCATATCCCATCCTCCTTAAATCAGTTCTACCGCCTTGCGCTCTACTTCCAGCAGCTGCCGGTAGTCCCGAATATAGCTGTTAAAACCAGCCAAATCCGATTCATCCGGTTTCAAAACAGTGCTTTGGGCGTTGGCAAAGACGTGCGTTTCCAAATAATGTTCCAGGGTTTGACATTCTTCCTTACGGATCATATAGGCAGCCAGCAGCGCCATACCGTAGGGGCCGCCCTCTCCGGCAGTGGTCATACAAGTCACCGGTGCGTTACAGGCAGCGGCCAAATAGCGCTGACCAACCACAGGGGTCTTGAATAATCCACCGTGGCCGGTGAGGCGGTCAATGGCTACTCCCTCCTGCGCCAGGATATCCATGCCCAATTTCAGGGTGGCCATGGTGGAATAGAGGCTGGCACGGAAGAAATTTGCCAGGGTAAAGCGGCTGTCCGGCCGGCGAACCACCATGGGACGGCCTTCGTCCAAATGGGTCACGCCTTCGCCTGCCAGATAATTGCAGACCAAGATGCCGCCGCAATCCGGATCGCCCTCCAGGCTTTTTTCATAAAGTTTTGTATAGATCTCTCCGTCAGACGGGTCTGCCGAAAACAGCTGCGCCGTTTCTTTCAGCACAGAAACCCATGCATTGGAGTCATTTGTACAGTTATTGCAGTGCACCATGGCCACCGGCTTGCCGGTGGGGGTGGTGACCAGATCGATCTCTTCATAGATTTTCTTCAGCGGCTGCTCCAACACCACCATGGAGAAAATGGAGGTGCCGGCGGATACATTACCGGTGCGGGGTGCCACCGCATTGGTGGCAGTCATACCGGTGCCGGCATCTCCCTCTGCCGGAGCAAAAGGAATGCCGGGCGCCAGCAATTTAGCCAGTCGTTCTGCGCCGCTTTGGGTCAGCACGCCGGCTTGGACACCTGCCGGCAGAACAGCCGGCAGGATATCCCGCAGTCGCCAAGGCTGATCTTCGGTCAGCCTTTCAAATTTACAGAGCATTTCCTCATCGTAACAGCCGGTTTGGCTGTCAATGGGGAAGATTCCGGCAGCCTCACCAACGCCAACGGCATTCACGCCGGTCAGCTGATGGTGGACATAGCCTGCCAAGGTTGTGATGTGGGCGATTCGGGAGACATGGTCTTCCCTGTTCAAAATCGCCTGATACAGGTGGGCAATGGACCATCGCTGGGGAATATTGAAACCAAACAGCGCTGTCAGGCGTGCGGCGGCATCCCCAGTAATGGTGTTTTGCCAGGTGCGGAAAGGGGTCAGCAGATTCCAGTCTTTGTCAAAAGCCAGATAGCCGTGCATCATACCGGAGATGCCCATGGCAGCGATATTCTCCCGGCAGGAAATGCCGGACACTGCCTGTCGCAGGCCCTCCCAGACCCGATTGAGATCATAGGTCCAGATGCCTTGTTCATAGCTTGACTTCCAGGTGTAATCGCCGGAGGATACCGGAACATGGTGCTCATCGATGGCCACCGCTTTGATACGGGTAGAGCCTAATTCGATGCCCAAGCAGAATCTGCCGCTCATAGAGAAGCCCCCTCTTAAGAAATTTCAATAGTCCAGGTATTACGATAAGTCTGACCAGCGGGCAGCCGGATCAGATCCTTCTGCTCTTCAAAGACAGCAATCTGATCCGCAAAAGAAGGCAGGCTGCACCAGGGTTCGATGCAAATATAGGGCGCATCAGTTCTGGGCCAATGCCACAGACCCAGATAGCCCATTTGCGGGAAGGTCACGGTGACGGCATGATCATCGCCATCACATTCCAGGGTGACCTGACGGGTCATGGAGTCCAGCACGATGGCGTCATTATCAAACATTTCATGACGCAGGGACAGGATCTGTCCGCCCTCCAGGGGGAAGTCGGCGTAGGTGCCGGTGACAAAGCAGGCTTCATTAAAGCCCACATGACGAGGCTGGCAGGTTTCCGCAAAGCGCAGGCGGTAATCTTCAAACCGCTTGCCGGACACCAAGGGCACATTAAAGCCGGGATGGCCGCCCAAGCCAAAGTACATGGTCTTTTCGTCCCGGTTCTCCACCTCATAGATCGTTTCCAGCACCTTGCCCTTCAGGGCGTAAACGATGCGGAAGGCAAAGTGGCGGGGATACTGCTGCCAGGTTTCCTCATTGTCTGTCATCTCAAGCACCATGGTCTGTCCGTCATTGGACACCAGGCGGAAGGTGGCGTAAGGCGCCAAGCCGTGAATGGCCATTTCATGCCGCTGGCCGTCCATGAAATAACTGCCTTCTGTCAGCCGGGCAACATAGGGGAAAATATTCAGGGCCCGGTCGCTCCAATACTTGCTGTCGCCCTGCCATAGATATTCCGTGCCGTCAGAGGCCAAAATAGACTGCAGCTCGGCGCCCTTCTCGGCAGCGGTGACGGTGAGAAATTCATTTTGAATGGTGTGTTTCATAATCTCACATCCGTTTCTGTACTTCATCAAAGCTGGGAACACTGGAGATACCACCGGGTTTGGTGGTAGAAAGGCCTGCGGCGGTGCAGGCAAAAGAAACCGCATCTTCCAGTTCTGCCTTATCCAGCAGTTCGGGCGCCTTGTTCAGCTGCAGCAGTTTCCAAACTGCGCTACCACCGAAAATATCGCCGGCGCCAGTGGTATCTACCACCCGGATATCCGACAAGCTGGGCACATGACCCTGTGCCACAGCATTCTGATACCAGCAACCCTCTGCGCCGCAAGTAACGAACACCAACTTAACCGGATAGTTCTGCAGGATGTGGGCAGCGCCCTCCCGGACGCCCAGGCCGAAGAGGAATTCCACTTCCTCATCGCTGATTTTCACCACATCTGCCTGCTGCAGACCCCACAAAAGCTGGCGCTTGGCCTCTTCCAAATCCCGCCACAGCGGCTTGCGCAAATTGGGATCGTAAGTAATCAGCTTACCCTTGCTCTTGGCATAAGCCACTGCCTTTTGGGTGGTGGAGCGGGCAGGCTCATCGGTCAGGGACAGGGTACCAAAATGGAATACCTTGGCCTCGTCAATCAGGCTGGTGTCCAGTTCTTCGAAGGCGATGCAAGTGTCCGCACCGGGCTTCCGGGCAAAAGAGAAGGCACGGTCGCCATGCTCGTCCAGTGTCACAAAGGCCAGGGTGGTAAATACATCGTCACTCAGCAGCATACCGCGGGTATCGATGCCCGCATTTTGCAATGTGGCACACAGCATATGGCCGAAGGCATCACTGCCCACCTTGCCCAGCAGGGCGGTCTTTGCGCCGAACCGACTGAGAGCGGCCAGGAAATTGGCGGGTGCGCCGCCGGGATGGGCTGCCATGGTGGGATAGCCTTCTGCATCCACACTCTGGCAGGTAAAATCAATGAGCAGTTCGCCCAGGGCTACAACGTCAATCATATTCTGCTCCTTTCTCCTCTTGGTGCAGATCGCCCCGCCAGCCGGTAAGCCGGCAGGGCGATCCGGCATTCATTATTTTGCGGCAGGATATTCGTTGCACAGCAGACGGTAGGGTGCTTCGTCCTCTTCGATCTTGGGGAAGCGGCCCATGGGAGGATTGAAGCGGTTATCGTTGGAGTCGTCGTTGCACTGACTGACTTCGCCCAGCAGCACATCGCCGGTGCCGGGTTCCACTTCAAAGTCATGGTACATATATTGCTGGATGTGGATGCTCTCACCGGGGGTCAAACGGATCTGGGTGCCGGCGGGAACGGTGTAGGTACGTCCGTCGGTGTGGACAGTGACGTCGGACTCATAGTCAACGGACTCGTCGGGATGAGAATTATAGACCTTGATCAGCACATTGCCGCCGCCGCGGTTGATGATGTCCTCGGTCTTGAACCAGTGGAAATGATTGGGAGAATACTGACCCTCCTTCAGGAACAGCAGCTTTTCAGCATAGACCTTGGGGTACTTGTCGGCCATAGCGCGGTTGCCATTGCGGATGGTGATCAGGGAGAAGCCCATCTTATCGAAGTCACCCATGCCATAGTCGGTGATGTCCCAGCCCAGGCAGCAATCACGAACTTCGTCATATTCGTGGCCGATGGTCTGCCACTGCTCAGGGGTAAAATGGCAGAAGGGGGGCAGATAGCAATGGTACTTTTCGCACATTGCTTCCAGTTCTTTCAGGGCCTTATTGATTTCGGAACGCTTCATAATTTTTCTCCTTTCAATTTTGCGGTGATGAATAATAAGTTTGACGGTGCGGGAGACACACTCCCGACCCATTTGTCACGAATGGATCACAGCGCCGGATTGGGCCAGCTGTGGTTGCGGATAAGGTGGTATTCTTCCGCAGAGATGGAAATGACGGTGCCGTGCTTGTAGCCATAGGGAAAGGAAAAGGCTTGATCTGCCCGGCGGAATACGCCACTTTTTAGGCTGTCGGCCAAAAACGGCACATAGCCCTGCCCTTCCCCAGGCACACCGTAGTAGTCCAAAAACAGACACCAGCGGCCATCTGCCAGTTTGGCGGCGGTGGGGCCTTCGTATAGGCCTGCTTCGATGGCCAGCATACTCTGGTCAAATTCTTGCACCCGGGTATAAGGTCCGGCAGCACAATCGGACTGCAGCAGGACAATTCGCTCGGGGTTGCGGTCTGATTTGAGGAAGAGGAAATAGTTTCCATCCTCCACATAGATCGCAGAGTCGATCACACCGGCATCCGGTTTTTGATACAGAAGCCGCGGCGGAGTAAAGTTTTGAAAATCCGAGGTGCGGCTATACCAAATGCCCATGTCTCCATAAGCATTGGAGTTGTGGCTGGATGACCAATGGAGTACATAGTCCTCCTGCTGGGGATCGTAAAAGACATCCGGCGCCCAAAGACAACCAAAGTTCTCATCTCCCAGCTGCAGCAGTCGTTGCGGGGACCAGTGGATCAAATCATCGGATTCCCACATAGATAGGCTCTTGCTGCCATTACGGGCCACTGTTGGCCAGTGGGCATTGTACTTGCTGTGGAAATTGTAGGCCAAGCTGAGGTCCGTGGCAAAGATGCGGTACTTCCCATCTTTTTGACAACGGATCATCGTACAGTCCCGAACACCCTTCTCCCCGAGCTGAGACCAGAGCACCGGACGGCCTTCATTGACCGGTTCCCAATGAAAGCCATCCCGGCTGAGCCCGAAATAGACCTGTTCTCCATCAGGGGTGGTTTTTTCCCGGAAGT
Organism: Faecousia sp.; assembly: GCA_045124575.1. Lineage (GTDB taxonomy): Bacteria > Bacillota > Clostridia > Oscillospirales > Oscillospiraceae > Faecousia. Next base: position 176 of record JBGVMD010000011.1, on the reverse strand, counting down.
GTACAAACAAATAGGCCTGCATTTACAGCAAATCGGCGGTGGGGATGCCGTCCATATCGTCAAAGTCCTGGTTCTCGCCGCACATACCCCAAATGAAGGTATAGTTGGCGGTGCCGACACCGGAGTGGATGGACCAGGAGGGAGAAATGACGGCTTCCTCATTGTGCATCACGATG
>JBGVMD010000010.1:0-23787 GCA_045124575.1 Faecousia sp. | reverse complement strand
CTCGGGGCAGGTTTTCCCTCGTTACCGGGGGATTGCCACACCATCCTGCGGGATGGTTCGCAATGACACCCTCCTTAGAGATCGGCATCAGCCCGATAAACTAACATTGGAACGACAACGGGCGGGGTCTCCCCCGCCCGTTCACTTTACTTGTTTTTGTAATCCATCAGCACTTCATACAGCGTGCTGGTGACGCAGTTTTCTGTGCGGGTTTTTTCGCAATTGGCGATAAACTCCTCATAGGTGCAGGTAGCCACATTACACTTTTTATCCTCCCATTCGGTAACCGCCTTCAGCTGGCAGGTATACACGCCCCAGGAAGAAGTCCACCAACCGGTAACGGTAGTCTTGTAGTTCCACACCGTCCAGGAATAATGCCGCTCATCGAATTTGCCCAGCATAAAATCCCAGGCTTCCTTATCTTCAAAGCAGGTAAATTCACCGATCAGCACCGGCACATTGTAGTCTCTGCCGATGTTGTGCATATCCTGGTAGGCAATGAACATGGGATAAGTAACCAGATTGGGTTTCCAGTTGTACCAGTGGTACTCATACTGCACATTTTCCCAGTCATAGGTGGCAGGATCCGGCAGATCGCCAAAATCCCAGCAGCATTCCATGGTGATCACGTGCTGATCCCCGTTTTCCCGGATGGCATCGTAGATCTTATCAAAAACCGCCCAGCACTCCTTGGTGGTCTCGCTCTTATAGCGATATGTCGGTTCATTGACGATGTCATAGGTGGCAATCCAAGCGCCCAAATCGGGACGGGTGTGCAGATAATGCTCGGAAATATAATCCCACAGCTCAACGGTGGCGGCAATATTCTCCGAGCTGTCCCACAACTGGCACTGATGATCGGAGAAACCGGAATGCTCATAGCCGTTCTGACCACCGGGAGCACCGTGAAGATCCAAAATCACATACAGTTCATATTTGGCGGCCATTTCCAAGAACCAGTCCAGATATCCGAAAGCCTCTTCCTCCGCCTTGCGGCTGTAGTCCTCATGGAGGATATTCAGATAGAAAAAGGGCAAACGGATACAATTCAGCCCCAAATCCTCCTTAATGATCCGAAAATCCTCCTCCGTAAAGAAACATTCCCAGTAATATTCCATCAGTTCATCCAAGTCATAGCCTGCCAAATTGGGATTGCTGGCCAGCGCCGCCCGATAATCCTCTTCTGTAAACTCCGGGTATTGCATATTGCCGCCATCGTCTTTCACATAGCTACCATCTTCGTTTTTCAGCGGCTCGATGGCAAAGGGGCTCATCCAGCCCTCCTGTAGCAGGATCTGACCGGCATTCACGCCGGTCAAATGCAGCAAGTTACCCTGCGCATCGTACAGGCCACGACCCACCGCCTGTACCAAACCTGTGTTGTTTTCCACCTGCTGCGCCGGCTCCGGCACCCGGTAAGCGGCAGAATAAATCATAAATCCGCCAACAGTACCGCCAATCAGCAAAATCAGCGCCAACAGGCACAGCAACATGACTTTCCAAACCTTCTTTTTCATAAAACCGCCCCTCTTTCTTGGTTTGGTTTCAGTATAGCAAACTTCCCCAAAAATGCAAGACCCTCCACAAAAGCGATCTTCCCATAAAAATAATGGTAGGCACTTTCGTGTCTACCATTATCTCATTACTTCATATGCATTAACCGTGCAGTTCCAGATGGCCGCAGGCAATGCGCTTGCCGCTCTTGCGGTCGAAGAGCAGGACATCATTGCCCTTGAAGCCCAGCTTGACCTTTTCACCGATGGTGAAAAGGTTGTTGCCAAAGACCACACCGGTCAGCAGGTACTCACCCAGGCGAACCTTAATGGTAGACTCCATACCAGTGGGCATTGCGCCATAGATCTCACCTTCCACATGGCCATTGTCAATATCAAGGAATTCAGGACGGATGCCCAGCACCAGATCCTCATTGGTCAGCACCGGCTCTTCCAGCATGGATTCGTCAAGTTCGTTGACCCGTGCGATGTGGTAACGGAAGGTCTCATCCTTGTTGCCCTTCTCCACATAACCCTTCTGTGCAGCCTTTTCCTTCAGCGCCGCGCTCTTGGCCTCGATCTCTGCATCCCGGTCAGCAAACCACTTTGCCAGATCCAGCGGCTCATTGGGCGTAAAGGTAGCCTTACAGCCATCAAACAGATTCAGGCTGATCTTTCCACCTTCCTGAACACCCTTTGCCTCCACAAAGTTGATGGAGGGATTGCCCACAAAGTCCGCAACAAAGAGATTGTTGGGCTGACCATAAACCGTCAGAGGCGCATCGTACTGCTGCAAAACGCCGTTGTCAATCAGGCAGATCTGAGTCGCCAGCGTCATAGCCTCCATCTGATCGTGGGTCACGTAGACAAAGGTAGATCCGGTTTCCACATGCAGGCGCTGCAGCTCGTAACGCATTTCCAAACGCAGCTTGGCATCCAGGTTGGACAGCGGCTCGTCCATGAACAAAACCGTGGGCTCCGGCGCCAGGGTACGGGCAATGGCCACACGCTGCTGCTGTCCACCGGACAGTTCAGCAGGATAGCGATCCATAAACATGCTGATCTTGACGATGCGGGAAACACGGCGAACAGCCAGATCAATTTCTTCCTTGGTCAGCTTACGCACTTCCATAACCACCTGGCCATCTTTGAGCATTTCAAAATTCTCATTCATGGGATGGGCGGCCTTGGCTGCAGCAACCTTCGCCTCCAGGGCTTTCACCTCTGCGGCGGTATCTGCGTTCTTTTCCAGATGATAGGAGAAAATCTTCTTTGCGGTGTACTGGGAGATGGTGAATGCATCGATCAGCTTAATGATGGCCTTCTTTTCGTCCAGCTTACCCTTCTTGTCCACACACTCATCCAGCACCTTCACCACATCGGCAGGATTCTTCAGGATCTGCGCAATGCTGGCGTTGGTTTTTGCTTCAAAGTTGACCTTGGGCATTTCTTCCTTGATGTTGGAAAGGCCGAAGGCGATGTTCTGGTAAACCGTCATATTGGGCCACAGCGCGTAGTTCTGGAACAGGAAGCCCACCTTACGCTTATTGGCAGGCACATTGATGCCCAGCTCGCTGTCAAAAACCACCTTGTCGCCGATGGTGATGCGGCCGCTGGTGGGTGTCTCCAAACCCGCAATCATTCGCAGGGTGGTGGTCTTGCCGCAGCCGGAAGGACCCAGCAGGGTCACAAATGCATTGTCGCTGATGGTCAGATTCAGATCCTCAACGGCATAGAACTTGCCCCAGCGCTTATTGATATGCTCCAAACAAATTTCAGGCATATGTTAACCTCCAATTCCTTTATCCAGGCTTGCGCCGGTGACTTTGTTGACCAGGGCCTGACTGACCAGAATGGTGATGATCAGAATCAGATTGATGCCGCTGGAGAACGCATACAGACCCATTTCGTCGAAATAGTCCAGCGTGGTTGCCAGAACCAGTCCCTGACCGCACAGCAGCATGAACAGGCTCAGCTCACGCAGGCAGGTCATAAAGGGCAGCAGATAGCCGCTAATGATGGAGGACTTCTGAATGGGGATGATGATGCGTGTCATGCGCTTGATCCAGGGAACATCCTGAATGATGGCCGCCTCTTCAATCTCGCCGGAAAGCTGCAGCATGGAGTTCAAGCTGCTTCGGCTGGCGAAGGGGATGTACTTGATGGTACCTACAACGATCAGCAGCGTGTAGGTATTGAACAGGTTCAATTTCTCCGTAGAGAAGAGGATGAAGAATGCCGCGCCAACAGCCAAAGAGGGCATCAGGTAAGGCAGGAACGCCATGGAGTTGACGTAGTTTGCCCACTTGCTGCGGCGTTTTTTGGAAACTGCGTAGCCAACCAACGTGCCGATACTACCGGCCAGAAGCGCACAGCAGAGGCTGACCCAGATGGTGCCGCCAAAGGCACGCCAGATGGTAGGATTGTAAAGAATGCCCTGCTGGCCATACATGCCATTTTCGGTGATGTTCTCACTGGTCACCCACCACTTAGTGGTCAGATTGGCGATGTTGCCGGTGTACAGGAAGGAATAGTCACCGGGATTGGGCAGGAATGTTTCGAAAGCAAAAGAAAGGATGGGGAAAATACTGGTGAAGAAAGTGAGGATCACCAGCAATATCGCAATAACATACTTGCCCATCTTGCCCAGATTGAACTTAGAGCTTTGGCCGGACTTGCCGGTGACGGTTGTGTAGTTTTTGCGGCTGGTCAGAGAAAGCTGGTTCAGCATCATGATGGAAACACCAAAGATCATCATAATGATGGCCAGGATACTGGCTTCACCGGTATACTTGGAGTTCATGGATACATACTTGGTGGATAGCGTGGTCAGGCCCAAATAATGGGGCACGGGATAGGAGCCCATAGCGCTGCCAAAGACCAGCAAAATGGTAGACAGAATGGCGGGCTTGACCATAGGCAGGGTGACGCGGCTCATAATCTTCCACTTGGGCGTATCCAAAATAGTAGCCGCTTCCTCCAGGTTGGCATCCATGTTCTGGAAAATACCACCGATGAGGATATAAGCAAAGGGCGCATAGTGCAAACCCAGAACCATCAAGCTGGGGAACATGCCCTTGCACCACCAAAGGGGCATCTCAATGCCGAACAGCGCAGCAAGAAGACCGTTGGAGGTACCGGTGACAGCATTGGAGTTGAACAGGTTCTGCCACACAACTGCCAGAGTCCACTGGGGCATGATGTAGGGGAAAATAAAGATAGCACTCAAATATCCACGGAACTTCAGATTGGTCCGGGTAATCAAGAAGGCGAAAACACCGCCATAGAGAATCGAAACAAGGCAGGAACCCACGCTGAGCAGTACGGTATTTCCCAAGGGTTCCCAAAGGTTTTTCGTCGCCATGCGGCTGGTGAAGAGGTCAATATAGTTGACGAAGGTATAGCCCTCGACCCTGCCGGTCAGATGGGCATCAATGGTGCCGGGGTGGATCTTCAGGGTATCCTGAATGATGGCAACGATCGGAGCAATGGTGGTGACGGTAAACACAATGCCCATCACCAGCAAAATCACATTATACGGCTTGGACAAAAAGGTCTTCAGCTTATTCAACAGGATCGTCCCCTTACCGGCTTGCAGTGTATTTACAGTTTTCATGAAACACTCCTTCCGGGGAAAACGCGCCTCCGGACCAACTATTCGGAGATCCGGAGGCGCTTGATCAGTTATTTCCTAGTGAGCCGTTCAAGACAGCGCCGCAAGTAACCGGTTGTTGTTTAGCCGCCGGAGTACTTGGTCAGCATTTCGATCCAGCTGCCGACGGTGAAGGCAACGGATGCGCAGTACTCGGGATCTTCAAGAACCAGCTTGCCGGTGGTGGTCCACCACTCGTAGCCGCGGTCGTTCTTGCACTCGAAGGTGTTGACGCCATCCACATAACCGCCCTGCTTGTGGTTGCGGGTAGCCTCAGTAGCTTCTGCAACCTGGGGGTTTGCGGAGTAGCCGCCCATGTCCTTGCCCCAAGCGGAGAAGCCGTCCTCGGTGCAGGTCATATAAGCGATGAATGCGCAGGCAGTCCAAGGCAGGGGGCTGTTGTCGGTGACGAACAGGTAGTGGCAGTAGCCGAAGCCGCCGATGCCGGTGTAGCCTTCGTTGTAAGCGGCAACATCGATATTATTCTTGGAAACAGTGTCGGATTCCTCAACGGAACGCAGCTTGGAGTAAACCAGCAGGCCGAACTGATCGGTAGCAGACTTATCAACCAGAGTGTTGCAGATGGGGCCGTCGTCGGTCTGTGCGTTGTAGCTCTCAACCCACAGCTTGATCCATGCCAGGCCGTATGCGCCGTTCTCGCCCAGGTTCAGGTCCTTAGCTTCGGCCTTCATGGCATTAATGGTGGGCTCGAAGTATGCCTTCTCATCAGCGGACAGAGCGTCGTATGCTTCCTTCAGCCAGGTAGAGTAGGTGTCGTGGGTCAGCATGTACAGGAAGTTCTTACCAACGATCTCGGAATCGATGTCCATGTACAGGCCGTGTGCGCCTTCAGCGACGAAGTCCCAGCAGTTGTCGAAGGTCTTGCTGCCGGTGTTGTTGAACATAAAGACCTTATTCAGGGTCTGCAGGGGCAGGAAGCCCTTGTAAGCATCAGCAGTGGTGCCGTTTGCATCTGCCCAATCCTTAGGGATGAAGGTGTCCAGAATGCCGGTAGCGACCATCTTGCTCTGGATCTGGTTGCCGTCCTGGATCAGGGTCATGGCGAAGGTGCCGGTCTCCTTCAGGGAGTCAGCAGTCAGCTGATCGAAGATCTTGTTGTTCTTGGGCTGCTGCCACTCGAACTCCATGTTGTAGTTGGGGTCGATGCTCTTCAGGTAATCAATGAACAGGGGAAGTGCAGTCTTGCCGCGGCTGGAGTTGCCCACGCCATAGAACATCTTGCCGTTAGACTCCTCGATGGCCTTCCGGGCCAGCTCTTCCAGAGTCATGTTCTGGGCTTCCAGGATAATCTTCTGGGTCTCAGACATTTCCTTATCCTGGGGCTTCTCTGCGCCACAAGCAACCATGCCCATAACCAGGCACAGAGCCATCAGCAATGCGATCAGTTTTTTCATACAATTTCCTCCTCGTTATTTGGTATTGCAGGGAGATGTTCAGCCACCACCCTGTGTACATCTCTATTTTATTGGTAATTTCGCAAAAAAGAAAGAGGGTGATGCTAAGATTTTTTGTGCAATTCTGACTTTTTTGTATATTGTAGATGAAATTTATCCAAAGGATGTGATATAATTGGGTAAATTGATCATAAGTCATGGGAAGGGATACTATGAAAAAGCGCCTATCACTTTTACTTACAATGATTTTTCTGCTGTGTGGATGCACCGGGCGGTCATCTCCCCTGCCGGAATACGCACCGTCAGAAGGCAACCGGCTGACCATATACACCTCCCACAAAGAAGAAATCTATATGCCCCTGATTCAGGAATTCGAAGCACGGACCGGCATCTGGGTGGAAGTAGTTCCCGGCGGCACCAACGAACTGCTACAAAAAATCGCATCGGAACAGGATTCCCCGGTGGCAGATGTGATGTTTGGCGGCGGTGTAGAAAGCCTTCAGTCCTACCGCCACTGCTTCACCCCTTACATCAGCACCGAATCCGACGCCATCCGCAGCAGTTTCTTTTCTGATGATGCGTTTTGGACACCTTTCTCTGTCAATCCCGTGGTATTGGTGTACAACACAAACCTGGTCAATCCGGCCCAGATTACCGACTGGGATTCTTTGGAAAGCCCTGCATTCCGGGGCAGAATTGCATTTGCAGACCCCGCTGTGTCCGGTTCTTCCTTTACGGCACTGGTAACCCGGATTCTTGCCGATGGAAGCCGGTCCTCTCTCAGCCTAAAGCAGCTGGCCGAAAATTTGGATGGCCATATGTTGGGCAGTTCCGGCGACGTGCTGACCGCCGTGTCTGACGGTGATTGCCTTGTGGGCATTTCCCTGGAAGAGACCGCCCTGAAACGCATCGCCGCCGACGAAAACTTAGCCATGGTTTATCCCGCATCCGGCACCAGCTGCGTGCCAGATGCCAGTGCATTGGTAAAAAATGCCCCCCATAGTGACAATGCCAAGAAATTTCTGGATTTCACCATCAGCTATGAGGTGCAGCAAATGCTTGCTGACCGTTTTTATCGCAGGCCTGTCCGCACAGACATTCCCACAGGCCCCTATCTTCAGCCTTTGAGACAATTGGCGCTGATCGATTATGACGTTTTGTGGGCCAGCCAAAACCGTGATACCATTTTGTCCGACTGGTCTTTTTTCATGAAGGAGGCGGAGTGATGAAACACAGCATCAGAAATTCCTTCCGTTTCCGTTTGATGGTCAGTTTTCTGGCCGTATCCTTGATCCCTTTATGCCTGTGTTCTGCGCTGTTGGTTAAAATTTCCTCTGTACATATGAATCAGAGCACAAAACAGGCCATGCAAGAACAGTCCCTTGTTCTCACTGAAACACTGGACGAGCTTTCCCGGGCTGTATCCGACGCCGGCGCCATGCTCCAGGGCAATCCCACCCTCACCCATGCGCTTCTGGCCGACTCCGCCCAGAACACCCAGGTGTATACCGCACTTTATGAGGCCACAGAGCCCATTCGTGATGTTTGCACACTGCATCTATACAATCTCCGAGGGGAACCCCTCTACTCTTCCCACAATCCCCCCCATCCCCAAGCGCTCAATCCCCACTGGGGTGTGCTGAACCAGGCATTCCAGAATCCCGGTTCCCCCGTCTACATGACAGAAGCCACCGTTTCCAGTGGAGAAAGCATGCTGCTTCGGGCTGCCATTTTGCTGAAGAGCGAAGAAATTCCCATGGGTTTCTTGGTCATGGAAATGGACCAGGGACAAATTCATCAGCTGCTGAGCCAAAGCAGTGTCAATCAATCGGTGATTTTACTGCTGAATTCCTTTTGGAGGCCCATCTATAGCAGCCGGCAAGACCTGCTGCCGGAACTGTCCGAATCGCTCCGAGCGGAGCTGTTGACTGGCAGCACCCCGGGAGAAGGCACACCGGATTATCTGTATACCATTACGCAGCACCAGCCTACCGGCCTGATTTTGGTTTTACAGCGTCCTCAGGCCTTCGGATCGGAAACATTCCGAATTCTCTACATCATCAGCAGCTGTTGGGCTTTAATCTGCATTGTCATCTCCGTTCTCATCAGTCTCCCCTTGAGCCGACAGATCTCCTCCCCCATTCGTCAGCTGCAGCAGGCCTTTGCACAACTGGAATGTGACGATATGTCTGTGCACCTGTCTGTCCGACGCACAGACGACTTGGGGCAGCTTGCCATCGCCTTCAACCATATGGTGGAGGCCCTCCGTTCCAACCGGCAGGAACTGGTGGAAAATCAGAAGGAGCTGGATGAAACCAGGCTTCGAATGCTTCAGGCACAGCTCAATCCCCATTTCTTGGGCAACACCCTGGATACGATGAAGTGGATCAGCAAAATCAATAAGGTACCCCAAGTGGCGCTCATGTCTACGGATCTTGCAGATATCCTGCGTTTTTGCATCTCGGACGAAGATTTTGTCCCCCTTCGTCAGGAACTGGAAATCCTGGAACGCTACATTGAAATCCAGCGGATTCGCCTTTCTGACAGTTTCACCTTCTGTGTGGATATTGGCGAAGATCTGAAAGATCTCCCGATCCCCAAGATGATTCTTCAGCCCATCGTGGAAAATGCCATTCTTCACGGTCTGGCCGGTGTGGAAAACAGCCACATCCGGATCGATGCCCAAATCCATCAGGGAACCCATCTTCGCATCACCGTCACAGACAACGGCTGGGGCATCCCCGCGGAAATGGTAGGCAAGGCTTATTCCCGTGATCTTTTGCCCGGGAAGAACCATTTGGGTCTTTATAATGTACATATGATTTTGAAGCTACACTACGGTGCTGACTCCGGTCTGTTCCTGGACCGGGGTGCTGATGGAACTGGCACGGCGGTAACCGCCATGGTTCCCCTGCATCGTACAAAGGAGGAATACTGATGCTCAAAGTATTGGTTGTGGAAGATGAAGAATTCATCCGCAAAGGCATTGTGCTAACGGTGGATTGGGCCGCATTGGACTGTGTCGTGGTAGCGGAAGCCGCCAACGGCGTGGAAGCATTGCAGGCCGTGGAACGGGTACAGCCGGATCTGATTATTACCGACATTAAAATGCCCCATATGGACGGCATTGAGATGCTCAAGACCTTGCGAAACCAGGATAATCCGGTAGCAGTGATCATCCTGACCGCCTACGATTCCTTTGCTTACGCCCAAAGCGCTCTTCGATTGGGTGCGGTGGATTATCTGCTGAAGCCCTTTCACGATGGCGACCTGGAAAAAGCGATTCTGCAAGCAAGGAAAAAGATGCAGGATCTGCCTCAACTGGATACCTTCACCGACCTGAAGAAAGATAGCAAGAGCAAATACGTTCAGGAAGCCATGGACTACATCAGCCTGCATTATCACGAACCCGAAATCAGCCTCGGCACCATCGCAAACCACTTAGGCATCAGTGAGGGCCATCTGAGCCATATTTTTAAGAAAGAAACCGACTACTCCCCGCTGAACTATCTCACCCGCTATCGGATCCACAAAGCAATGGCATTGCTGAAAAACTGCCGGACGAAGGTTTATGAAGTAGCCACCCAGGTGGGTTACCGGGATATTGCCCACTTTTCTTCCACCTTCAAAAAGCAAACCGGCTTGTCCCCGTCGGAGTATCAAAACGCTTGCAGCGACGAATGAAATAGCCATCTATAAAAAACAGGAGATATGGTTTTCACCATATCTCCTGTTTTTATGGCGTGTTACTCCACCGTAAAGTCAGTCCATTCTGCTTTGTTTAGCACCACCACATCATTGGGTTTCCACATACCCAGTTTCTCATAGAAGCTATAGGCATTTTCGTTAAAGCAGGTATACATGATGATGTTTTCCTCGCCGCCGGCCACTTGGTGCAGCTTTCTGACCAGAGCCGTTCCAATGCCCTGCCCGGCGCACTCCCGAACCACGCCCAGGTCAGTAATAAACAGCCAGTAAGCAAAGTCCGTGATGCCGAAGCAGACACCCACGATGGCACCTGCATCATTTCTTGCCACCAGGCTGATGGATGCCCGATTGACCAAAGTGCCGATCCGTTCCCGGAACCGCTCCTTGGGATACTGGGAACCCAGATCGGTGTGCTTCAAAAATTCGATGTATTCGTCGGCAGTCAGCCGTTCTTCCTTGATGGTGTAATTCATTTTGTTATCTCCAGTTCCAAACACTTTATTTTCTTCCCCATCAGGATGTAATATTCCGGCTCCTCCCCCGTCACATCCCGGAAGCCGGCTGCTTTGTAACAGTAATAGGCGCCGGGATTGTTTTCCAGCACGCCCAGGGTAACTTTGTCAGCCTTGAAAATGTCAGAAGCAAACTGAAGCGCCAGCCGCAGCATCCCTTTTCCGTAGCCCATACCTTGTTTGGAATCGTCCACAATGACAAAACCGAACCGCAGAACCTTCTTTTCTTCATCCGTAAAGCGCAGGATCAGGTGTCCCACAATGCCGGTTTCATCAAAGGCCGTCATGGGATAGAAATTATCCGGTTCCATGCAGTCGCCGTTGCAATCCATGTATTTGTGGTTCATATCGTCCGCCGTGATGGGATAGTGAGGATATCTGTCCGTACTCCACTTCCGAAATGCGTCCTCATCCTTGATCCACTTCAGAATGGTTTCCGCATCATCGGGCTTATACGGTCTTAATCTCAGCATATTTTTGATCCTCTATGTATCGTTGTGCGGTTTTTCTGGCATTTTTCCAATCCCGCTGGGGATTCTCCAAGATAAGGATTTCCACCGGGGCCAGGGCATGGAACTCATAATCCGCCGGGTGGTCACCGCTCCCTTCATCCACATAGCAGACCTTCCCCTGCTGTTCCAGCAGTTCGGCAACATATGCCGATGTGGTGCTTTTTCCGGAGCAAGGTAACCCCTCAATGATATACAGTCTATGGTGCATTCCAAACTCCTTACCGAAACTTCTCCAACCGATAGAGCTGCTCGTCATCCACAGTGTCAATGCCGTTTTTGTAGTCGTAACCCAGCTTCCGGTAGAAATCGCAGGCTGTGATGGAGGCCGGGATCTCAATTCTCTTGGCCCGAAGGGCATATTCATCCACTTCCAGCGTTTCTATGATCTTTCTTCCCACGCCTTTTCCCTGATGTTCCGGCAAGACGAAGATATTGAACAGGCTGCTTTCATCCTCTTTGCCCCAATAGGGGCCAATGGCACCACAGCCTACGATGCGGTCTCCCTCACAGAACACATAAAAGTGGGTCCAGCTGGCCCGCTCGATTACTTTTGGGGGCGTGAATTGCGCCACATCCTTTTCGATATGCGCCGGGGAATAGTCCTTGATATTGGTTGTTCTCAGGGTGTTTACAATCAGCGCAGATACCTCTGCGGCATCCGCTGGTTCAAATCTTCTCGCTGTGATCATTGCGCTCCCTCTTTTCAATCACCCCGTACACCTTTTCAGACCACTCCCAAATATCCCGGCAGTCGTTTTCCACATAAACGGTGCGACTTTTTAATTCTTCTGGCACATCCAACCTTACTCCGGTCGGGATCACCATGGCATAGAGCCAGTCCTTCAGCACGATCTCATCTTTGATCTTCATGGGTAGCGCCCCATCAAAGACCCGTCCGGAGTGCTTTACCAAATCTTCATATCGGAAATAGAACCGGACACCGGGGGTAAAATCCACGCTCAGATCCCGCTCATCGGGGAATCGGCCCAGCTTGCGCTCCATCACCAGCCGGTCTCCTGCCTGGCAGTTGCCCCAGGCCAGCATCACATATTCAAAATAATCCGCCGGGTCATTAGCCGCATTCCGGGTCTCTGCCATCAGTTCCTCCACCGGTACTTTTCGCACCTTGATGGCCGACAGCAGACTGCCGCACTCCAAAATCTTCTTGGCATTTTCGATGGAGGCTGTGTGGCAGACAAATTCCGTCACGCAACCTTTCCGAACCGGGCAGGCCGTACATTCGGTAATCAGCGCCGGACGGGGGGCGTTTCGATAGCTTCCCCGATTTTGCAGCGCCCGATGAATCTCTGCCAGCGTATCCGGGTTCTCGCATTCGATCCTGCATTCCCGGCCGTGGGACGCTTCATATTCAACAAATTCGATGATATTCCGCTTTTCCCAAGGGGAGATGGCGGGATATTGGGACAATTTCTTATAAAAAACCCCATCCCAAACCGAGGTAAATTCAAAATCGCCAACTTTGATCAGCATTAGACCCACTCCTCTACCATCTGCTCGGTGACGAAGCCTTGGGATGCACCGCTGACGGTGATTTTATGGGCAGCAAACACTTGCGCCCGCCGCAGGGCCTCCATGGGAGAAAAGCCCTTGGCATAAAAGTGCAGAAAGCCGCTAAACAAGGCATCTCCGGCGCCTACGGTATTGACCACCGTCCCAACCGACGCCGCAGGCATTTCGGTGATGTTGTCTGTGTCCCGTAAGTACATGGCGGCACCCTTTGCGCCCCGGCCCATGACAATGATCCGGCAGTGATAGGTGTCCGCAAGCCGCTTCATGAAGCCAGAATAGTCATCTCCCACCATTTCGTCGCTGATGAAGAGAATGTCTGCCTGCTCCATAAATTCCCGGTTGTATTCATCGTAGATATTGGACAGCACATGGACATCTGTGGCGATGGTTTTCCCGGTCTGCTTGGCCAGGCGCAACAAGGGACGGTTAAAATTGATGTTGCAGGCTGCCACCAGATCAATTCCATCCAATACAGAAGGATCAAATTCATAAGGCGTTTCCTGAATATCCTTCAGGTCGCAATAGATCTGCCGTTTGCCCTCAGGGTCATACAACACCACCGAATTGGGGGTCTGCCGCAGTTTGGGCTGCACATGGGCAGTGTTGATGTCCAGCTCCCGAAGGGCATCCCGGATGTAGGCCGCGGCAAAATCATCGCCTGTCATGGAAGTCAGCTGTACTTCATCTCCAAGGGTTCTCAATGCTTTGGCAAGGTTAAAGGCCACACCGGAGACAGCGGTATTCACCCCAAAAAAGGGATAGTCGATGGGATAGTAATGGATGGGAAAGCCGCGGACGGCCGCGGTGGTTTCCGTATTCAAAAGGCCGCTCACCAGAATGTTCATTTTCCTTCGTCCTTTCCATTTGTTTCTTTGTGTAATGCAACGGTCAAAATATGTCTTGTGGGCCAGAATTCATACAAATGCAGGCTGGTGACCTTTCCATTGAAGGAGGCAAACGCCTGCATAACCAAGGGCAGCGCCTTTTGGATATTCTCCGGCTCGTCAATGAGCATGGTGGTATGGGGCGTCCAGTCGAAGCTGGGGCCAAAACGCTCCTTCAGCGCAATCAGGTCGGTATCCTTGTCCGGGGCGATGAACAGCACCTTGCCGCCGGTAAAAATACCAATGTGGCTGAAGCAGACGTCAAAGCATTCTGTTTCAGCGGCGATTTTCTGCAGTCTCTGCACCACTTCCCCTTCCTGCTCGGTGGGATAGGTCTGCAGGGTGATGTGTTGGGGAATGTTCTTGGTGTGCTGTCCGGTCAGGCCCACAGCGTATAGTTTTTTCTGAATGCCGGCAAGGTAATGCTCCGTATGGTCATCATAGCCTGCCATGAGGCACAAAAATTTATTTTCCATTTACTTTTCATCCATCCGGGCCAGTTCGGCATCCTGCTCCGCCGTCCGAACCAGTTGCAATTTCCCGACAATATCCTCCAGCCGGATATCATAAGCATCCTCCAGCAGGATATGGTCGCAGCCATGCGCCCGGCACAACTGCAGATTTCTCTCGTTGTCTTCCATCAGCGCCTCTCGGGACAGGCCGCTGTCGTCCAGCCGCTGCTCGACGGCATTGGCGTAGCCGCGGATGTCCCCGAAATGAGCTTCGATGTATTTTTTCGACATAATGAGGCAACAATAGCGGATATGGCACAGATATTCGGGCCAAAAATCCTTTTCCCAGTCAAAAGGAATATAACAGCCCTCCACGATCAGGTTCTGCCCGTTCTCAATGGCGGTTTTCACCATTTCCCGCACAATGGGCCAGAGATAATCGGTCAACTGATCATCATCCATGGGCGTCAGGTCGGTATTTCCGCTGCGGATCAGCCCCATTTTCAAATGGTCAATGGAGAGATAGGGAAAATGGTATTCTTCCAGCAGCCGCTGGGCAAGCAGCGTCTTTCCCGTATGGGATGCGCCAGTCAGTAAAATAATCATGGCTTCAACTCCTTCAAGTACATGATTTCATCCGCTTCCTGCTCCGGGGGCAGGAACGCGCCGATCCGGCGGTAACCGATCTTTTCATAGAAAATGAACGCGGTTTCATCCTCTTGTGTGGACAGCATCACATAGGGATAGCCCATGCCCACCATGTTTTCTTCCCAGCGGGCCATCATCTTCCTGCCCCAGCCCTGGCCACGGCAGCTTTCATCGATGTAGATCAGATCCAAAAACGGGATGGACTGCCAAAAGAGGTTATACCGCAGAATACCCACAATTTCCTCGCCATTGCACAGCACATCCACCCAGCCGCTGTCGATGCACGCATCAAGTCTGCTCTGGTGAATGTGACGATCGTATTTTAGAATTTGCTTTTTGTCCTTTGACGCCGCCAGACGGATTTCCATTGTTCATGCCCCCAGTTCATATTTGCTTCATTATAACACAGCTAAGCGGCATTTGTAAATTTCCAAATTACTTACAAAAAGTGCGAGCCGGGATTACTCCCGGCTCCTATTTGTTCCATTAACGAACAGTTTCGTAATCACTGTGCCACCAAAGATCGCTATTGGTCAAGAAAACTTCGTTTCTACTGCTTTTAGGGCTGGAAATATTGCCTTTTCTATGCTATCCTAACAAAAAAGGAGGGTAACCCTATGAAAATCGAAACCGAAAGACTGATCATTACCGAATTTACCATGGACATGGCAGAAGCCGTCCACCTGAACTCCCTGGACGAAGACAACCGCCGTTTTGTCCCCGATGAGGTGTTCGAAACCGTGGAAGAGGCCGCCGATACGGTGGGCTTCCTGATGGGCGTCTATGAAAACGGCGACGGCCCGCTGGTCTACCCGGCCCTGCTGAAAGACGGCACCTACATCGGCTATGTTCAGGCCGTTCCCTTTGACGACGGCACCTGGGAAGTGGGCTACCACATCGGCGGTGCTTTCACCAAGCAGGGTTACGCCACGGAAGCAGTCAAGGCCTTCCTGCCGGTGATCATGCCCAAGCTGGGAATCGACCGAATCAAGGGCATCTGCCTTGCAGACAATAAAGCCTCTCAAAAGGTCATGGAGCGCTGCGGCTTTGTCAAGGAATTTGAAAGCATGGGCCCCTACCAGGGCGAGGAACGACCCATCTGCAAGTTCTATTACTCGATCTAATGGTGAAAAATATGGAAATACCCAGCATTCACTAAGAATGCTGGGTACTTTTCTATGGGCGAGAGTGGGATGAGGGATTCGATCTCATCAAGGTGTCGCCGCTGTCCAGTTATGAAACAAAATGGCCCTACGCCCACACCCATCCGGGTGCGTTCGTAAGGCCATGGATTCTCCCACGGGCTAAAAATTGCTTGCCAGCTCTCAATTTTTGCACCAGCCTGCGGACTGGTGCCGCCCTTTCGAATCCCTCTCCAGCAAAAGGAAAACCCACACCATTCGGTGTGGGTTTCTTTTTGGCAGAGGATGAGGGATTCGATTTAATCATGGTGTCGCCGCCGTCCAGCCGTCGGCGAGCAACTGTCCGCCGGACTGTTGCATTTAAATATGTTCGAATCCCCATTCGATGTAAAAACACCCGACCACAAATGTGGTCGGGTGTTTTTTGGCAGAGGATGAGGGATTCGAACCCCCGCAAACGGAGTCAGAGTCCGGTGTGCTACCGTTACACAAATCCTCTATAGCTCGGGACAACATGGATATTATACAGCCTTTTCCTAAAATGTCAAGCACTTTTTTCAAATTCTGTAATTTTTATTTCGGGGAGAGGTTTTCCCCTCCCCGATTTTAGTATGTCCTCTTAATCCGTACTTATACCAAAGGTTTCAGAACTACAAAGCTCTGTGCGCCCAGCACCAGCTTCTGGCCGCCAACCTCTGCGCTACCCATGGTGAAAACAGCCTCATAAGCACCATCCAGCTTCAGCTCCAGTGCCTTGCCGCTGGGGTTCACTGCCACCAGCATTTCGCCACGCTTGTAGGCAAACAGGCGGCTACCCTCTTCGGCAGAATAAACCTGGAAGGGGCTGTAGTTGCCCAGATCGGCATAGCTCTGGCGCAGGGCGATCAAGCTGCGGACATAGTGCAGCATGGAATTCTTGTCTGCCTCCTGGCTTTCCACGGTGCTGCCCATGGGGTTGGGATCCACAGGCAGATACAGTTTCTCCCCCTCAGCCTCGGAGAAGCCCAGGTTCTTGCCGTTCTCCCACTGCATGGGGCTGCGGGAGCCGGTGCGATGATAGCCACCCTCCTTGGTGGGCAGCCAACGGTAAGCCATGCCAATCTCGTCGCCATAGTAAATGAAAGGTGCGCCGGGCATGGTCAAAATCATAGAGAAGGCCAGCCGTCGCTCGGTATCATCCAGATTGAAAGAGCAGCGCTTGGTGTCGTGGTTGCCGGTAATCATGCAACGCAGACCTAAGTTTTTCCACGCCTCATAGGGATAATCCTTCAGAAAGCCGGAAATATCCGCATCGGACTCCTTCTTGAAATAGCTGTTGTCCTCGGTAATGTTGCCCTTCTTATCCAGCTGATAGAAGCGCATGAGCCGGTTGTAGCCGTTGCCGCCCCAGTCCAGCATAAAGTCCATATCAAAGCCGCAGCCCAGGGCCTGTTCCGGGTTGTTCCACTCGGAAACCAGAGCCGCCTCGGGGTACTCAGCATGGATGGCACCGGCAATATCCTTCCACACTTCCATGGTGGAAGATTTGGTGCCGTGGTCATTTTTCACCAGGGAGTCCGCCATATCCACCCGGAAGCCGTCGCAACCCAGGTTCAGCCAATGGCGCATAATGTCCTTCATAGCTTCCCGGTTGGCCAAGGGGCCGGGGGCGTCAATGGGCTGCTGCCAGCTGGGATCGTGAATATCCCGGTAGCCAAAGTTCAGCGCAGGCTGGCACTTGAAGAAATTGATCACATAGGTGGCATCCCGATCGTACTCGCCGCCAATGAAGGGCATGCCGTCGCCGCCGCAGAAGGCGTTGGCAGTCCAAATGTAGCGGTCGGAATACTCGTTTTCCTCGGCCTTGGCGCTCTCCAGGAACCAGGGATGGGTCTCACTGGTGTGACCGGGAACCAGGTCCAGCAGAATCTTAATACCCAACTTGTGGGCCTCGTTAAACAAATTCACCAGATCTTCTTCGGTGCCGTAGCGGGCGGCGATCTTCTTGTGGTCCCGCACATCATAGCCTGCATCCTTGAAGGGAGAGTCATAGATGGGGTTCAGCCACAGGGCGTTGCAGCCCAGGCTCTTGATGTAGGCCAGCTTCTCGGTGATGCCGTTCAGGTCGCCGATGCCGTCGCCGGTGGTGTCCTTAAAGGACTGGGGGTAAATTTCGTAAAAGACGGCGTCTTTCAGCCAACTTGCGCTCATACTTTATTCCTCCGTTTCTTCCCAGGGGAAGGGTTTTCCCTTGAGCACATAGTTTTTGATATAGTCAAAAGTTTTGGTTTCGCCTTTTTCTTTCAGCATGGTCAGTAAGTATACCAGCTCCCGCCGGGTCTTATCGTGGAGCAGCTCCCGCTCAATGCTGTTCTGCAGGTAATCCAGCGCTGCCCCGTCATCGTAAGCCTTGCCCCGATAGGTTTTGCAGGCAGCGATCCGATCCATCACCATTTCCGCCAAAAAACGGCGGGGCATGGGTACGGAATCGTAGCGCCGGGTTTGGGGATTCAGGTCCGTCCAATATTCGTAATGGTGCCGATTGCGGCCCTTGTGGTGCATCCAGGCCAGGCTGTATCCCTTCTCTTCCCGCTCAACCCCATTGGGACTGCGATTTCCCTGATAGTATTTGGCGCCCACCCGGAACTCCGTAGGGGTATATTTGGACAAATCATGGGTAAGTCCCTGCCAGTACAGCCCCACCTTGAAGCAGCCCTGGCGTACCAGCCGGCGATGATATGTAATTGTCTTAAAATGTCTCCAGGCTTTCAAATTATCCCCGCCTTTCGTCCACTATTATAGCCGTATCCGTGACAAAAAGCAAGCACCATATCCATTCTCCTCCGCTTTGCACCATGGTAACACCGTCCCAAAGAAAGAATTTCCCACCGCCATGGAATTTTCTGCTTGACAGAAATGATTTTGGATGATACAATGACCCATGCGTGGTGCTCCGGCAGACGCAAAGAATGGGCCTTTAGCTCAGTTGGTTAGAGCCTCCGGCTCATAACCGGATAGTCCCGGGTTCGAATCCCTGAAGGCCCACCAGTTGTTTCAGGCCTTCGCCTTACAGATATATAGGGGTATAGCTCAATTGGTAGAGCGGCGGTCTCCAAAACCGTAGGCTCAGGGTTCAAGTCCTTGTGCCCCTGCCAGAAAAATCCGACAGCTTCTGCTGTCGGATTTTTCTGCTATATAGGGAGGCAAAGGACTTGAATAATCAAATGTAACAGTCCAGTGGACTGTTACTTGCCGCCAGCTGGATGGCGGCAACACATTTATTTTCTCCCCACCGGGGAGAAAATGCAAACAAGTCCTTGTGCCCGCAGGATTGTTGGCAGTTGTCAATCATGTCCTTGCCAGAAAAAGCGTGCATAAAGCTTGCGTTTCCCCTCCGCTCAAGCTATAATAGTCCATATCTTGCAAAAATAAGGAGAACCATATGCTCTCTCAGAAATATCAGGATTTTTTGAAACTTATCGTCTATCAAATCTATCCCAGAAGTTTCCACGATTCCAACAACGACGGCATCGGCGATTTGGGCGGCATCATCGAGAAACTGGATTACCTCCAGCAGTTGGGTGTCAATGCCATTTGGATCTGCCCCTGCTACAAAAGCCCCAACGACGATAATGGCTATGATATTGCGGATTACCGGGACATCATGGACGAATTTGGCACCATGGAGGACATCAAGCGGCTGATTGAACAGATGCATCAGCGGAACATGAAGGTAATCATGGATCTGGTGCCCAATCATACCTCCACCCAGCATCGCTGGTTCCAGGAGTCCCGCAAGGGCAAGGACAATCCCTTCAGTGACTATTACTACTGGGTGGACGAGCCCATCAATCAGTGGGGTTCCCTCTTTGGCGGTTCTGCTTGGGCCTACGATGAAATGCGGGGGCAGTATTATCTCCACTCCTACGCTGTTTCCCAGGCGGATTTGAACTGGAACAATCCCGCCGTGGTCAAAGAAATGCAGGATGTGGTGGATTTCTGGGTGGATCTGGGTGTGGACGGCTTCCGCTGCGATGTGATTGACCAAATCGACAAGGATTGGGAAGGCGACCGCAATTGCTTCGGCCCCCGCCTGCACGAATTCATCCACGCCCTCTTCGGCCGGGAGAAGACCCGCCACCTGTTCACCGTGGGCGAATGCTGGTGTGAGGATCTGGAGGAAGTGAAACTCCATGCCCACTGGAGCCGGGACGAGCTGACCACCCTCTTCCAGTTTGAGCACACCGATTTGGGCAGAATTGAAAAATTCACCCCCAAGCCCGCCAAATTGACAGAAGTACGGGACGTGCTGATCAAATGGCAGAACCTCTGCCAGGAACACGAACTGGTCTATTCCCTCTTTACGGATAATCACGACCAGGCCCATTTTATTTCCCGCATGGCCCATGCGCCGGAGCAGCGCTATGAGATGGCCACCTGCGTGGCCACCATGTTCTTTACCCTGCGGGGCATCCCCTTTATCTATCAGGGTCAGGAAATCGGCATGATTTCCCCCCATTACGACAGCATTGAGGATTTTGACGACATCGAAAGCAAGAATATGTATGCCGAGATGTGCCAGTCCATATCCCCGGAGGAGGCGCTGGAGCGGATCAACTTCGGCAGCCGGGACAATACCCGCCATCCCATGTGCTGGGATGATAGCGAATTCGGCGGTTTTTCCCAGACAAAGCCCTGGATCGCCACCCACAGCATGGTCAAGGATCTGAACCTCAAGAAGGATCTGGCCTCCGACCGGTCCGTTTACCGCTTCTATCAGACCCTTCTCAAAGCCCGCAGCACCTACGATGCCCTGACTCTGGGCACTGTCCGCTTCCTTTCCAAGCAGGAAGACAATTTCATGATCACTCTGCGGGAATACGAAGGCGAAAAGATCCTGATCGTGTGCAATTTTGAGCAGGGCCAAACCATCCATACAGGTTTCGAATGCGGCCAGTTGCTACTGTCCAACAGCAAGGAAAACGCCCAGCTCAATGGTCATTATGGTCCCTTTGAGATCGGCATTTACCGGGTCTGATCAGCACGAAAGAATTGCATTTTCCCCTTTTTCATGCTATACTGATATCAAATGTGAAAAAGTGAGGTATATTTATGCCCAAAATTACATTCCAAATTGAAGGCGGCGCCACTGTTGTCATGGAAGCCCAGGCAGGCGACAATCTGCTGGAACTGGCACGCCGTGCCAATGTGGCCATCGATGCCCCCTGCTCCGGCAACGGTTCCTGCGGCAAGTGCCGGGTAAAGCTGCTGGACGGTCAAGTGGAAACCATCCCCAGCCGCCACATTTCCGCAGAGGAATTCGAGGCCGGCTGGCGGCTTTCCTGCAATTGCAAGGTGCTGACCGACTGCACCGTCTTCGTCCCCGACATTGCCTCTGCCTACCAGAGCCGCATGAAGACTGCCGATCTCAGCAGCCCCAAGGAAGTGGCCATTTTCGAGGATTGCCAGGCACAGCTGAAGGCCAGCGGCATTGATTTTTCCAACAATTTCCGTTCCATCCTGGTTTCCATGAGCGAGCCCACCCTGGACGATACCATGCCCGATGTGGAGCGTTTCACTTGGGCAGTGCAGGATGCTCTGGGCGTCGAGAAAGTAGAAGTTCCATTTGCCGTCATGGTGAAGTTGGCCTCTACCCTCCGTGCCCACAACTGGACGGTCTGCGTCAAGGGTCATCTGCTGGGCAACACCTTCCAGTGTATGGAAATCTGCGCCCCCGAGGACAATAAAATCGTAGGCTGCGCCATCGACATTGGCACCACCACCGTCACCATGGTGCTGGTAGATCTGGAAAACGGCAAGATTTTGGCCAAGGGCTCTTCCGGCAACGGTCAGATCCGTTACGGTGCGGATGTCATCAACCGCATCATCCAGCAGGGCAAGGAAGGCGGCAAGAAGAAGCTGCAGGACGCCATCATCAAAGAAACCCTGAATCCCATCATCGCTACCCTGTGCCGCACCGCCGGTATTTCCGCCCGCTCCATTCTGCAGCTGTGTGTGGCTGCCAACACCACCATGAACCATCTGTTCGTGGGCGTGGACGCCGAGCCTGTCCGCATGGAACCTTACATCCCCAGCTTCTTCAGTTGGGAGGGTCTGCTGGCCGGGGATCTGAAACTGCCCGCCAATCCCCTGGCTCCCGTCATCATTGCTCCCAACATCGGCTCTTATGTGGGCGGCGACATCACTGCCGGCACTTTGGCCGCCGGCTTGTGGGATAAGGACGAAATGAGCCTGTTTATTGACCTGGGCACCAATGGCGAATTGGTGTTCGGCAACCGGGATTTCCTCATCAGTTGCGCCTGCTCCGCCGGCCCCGCCTTTGAAGGCGGCGACATTTCCTGTGGCATGCGAGCCACCGACGGCGCTGTGGAAGCCTGTGTCATTGACAAAGACTCCATGGAACCCACCCTCACCGTGGTGGGCGAGCTGAGTCAAAAGGTGGTAGGCATCTGCGGCAGCGGCATCATTGACATCATCGCTGAGCTGTACCGCTGCGGTATCATCAATGCCAAGGGTCTCTTTGTCCGGGAAGGCCGCCGGGTTCTGCGGGATCAGCATGGCATGGGCCGCTATGTCCTTGCCTTCCCCGAGGAAAGCGAAACCGGCCGGGAAATTTCCATCAACGAAGTGGACATCGACAATTTCATCCGTGCCAAGGGCGCCATTTTCTCCGCCATTGACACCATGCTCTCCTCCGTGGATATGCCTGTGGAGATTATCGACCATGTGTATGTGGCCGGCGGCATCGGCAGCGGCATCAATATGAAGAATGCCGTCAGCATCGGCATGCTGCCGGATGTGGAGCTGGAAAAGTACAGCTACATTGGCAATTCCAGCTTGACTGGCGCCTATGCCATGGTGCTGGGTGATGCGGCCAACGCAAAATGCCACGAGATCGGCGCCAATATGACCTATCTGGAGCTGTCCACCTATCCCGGCTATATGGATTCCTTCGTCGCCGCCTGCTTCATCCCCCATACCGACCGGAGTTTGTTTCCTAATTCCATTCAGGAGTAATAATCATTATGCAAATCGAAAATCACAAAGAAGAAGTCCCTTTTGCCCATTATGAGGAGCTGTTTGCCAAGCTGGATCCCCAGGAAGCCAGCACTCGCATGGATGCCAAATGGGACGGAAATGAATTTTATGTAAACCTTCTCGGTCGGGAATTTGCCATTTCCCACCCTACTTACGCCATTCGGGCCCTGGACGGAGGCAGCATCCCTCCCCTGCCCACCCAAACCTTCCTGCTGCGCTATCTGCTGGAAAGCAAGAAGGCCACTTGGTGCGGCACTTGGAAGACCTTCCGGGAGATGCCCTGGGGTGAAATGTATATTAAGCCCTACACCGGCCGTGTTTTGACCCGGGCTGCCTACACCTTCAGCTTCAAGCTGGCCGCCTTTTCCGCCGCCTGTGAGAAGATGGGCGCCATCAAGCTGCCCCATGGCGATGCGGGCTACCAATTCGAGCTGATCCCCGGTTTCCACATCCAGATCCTGATCTGGCAGGGCGATGAGGAATTCCCCCCCAATGCCCAGGTGATCTATTCCGACAATTTCGCCGAGGGCTTCGCCGCCGAAGACCGTGTAGTAGCCGGCGACATCCTGATCTCCACCATCAAGGCCAATATGTAAAATAAAAGCAGTCCGCACCAGCGGACTGCTTTCTCTTTATCTCGTTCCTCAAATTGGAATTTAGCGGGCAGATGGAGCGCGCAGCGCGAGCCTCCCTTGTGTAAAGGGAGGTGGCCAAAATCTTTGATTTTGGTCGGAGGGATTGTAAAAAAACGACAATCCCCCAGCCAAATTGCCTGAAATCGGCAATTTGCCAGCCCCCTTT
>JBGVMD010000009.1:0-2196 GCA_045124575.1 Faecousia sp. | reverse complement strand
TTACAGCTGTACGGTGGCGCAGCCAAGGGCGCGCATTTTGGAGAAGGCTTCGGTTACCTGTGCTTCGGTCAAAAGCAGGGGCTTGAGACTGGATACCTGGATTCCGATGATCATGGGGTTGCTCCTTTTGGGTGGTGCAGGATGGCTTGAGGGCAAGCCGCCCTACGGTAGTGATTGCGAAGGCATTTGCCCTGCCGAACTACATCTGTGCCAGTTTTGCACGGATGGCAGCAAGCGCTTCGCCGGCGTGGGTAATGTCCATAACAGCGGCCTCAAAGGGACAGGGGCCGGTGCCTTTGCGGTTGATGATGCCGTCCACCAGCTTGTCTGCGCCAGCGGCAATGCCGTGGGCCTTCAAAACCTCGGCGGCGGGGCGGCTCATGACCCGGGCATAGACTTCTTTTACACCCAGCAGGCAGTACAGGAATGCGGTGGCACGGCCAACCACCCGGTCGGCAGCGGAAAAATTTTTCAAATCCGTTCCGCTGTCCAGCCAGGAAAGCAGAGGCTTCACACCCCGCTCCGTGGCGGTGTGGATGGTGTCATTCCGGCAGACAACGCAGGTATAACCGCCCGTGTCCAGCAGAAAGCGGGCTTTCGTCAAATTCTCGCTCATAATATCCTCCAATCAAAATACGAACTGCATCAGCAGCATGTAGCATACCGTACCTGTGCCGATGCTCAGAAGCGTGTTGCGCTTCCAGATGTGCAGCAGCGCCACCACGGCGCAGCCGATGGCTTCCGGGATGCCGAAGGGGGCAGAGGTCAGGGACACGTCTTTCAGGCAGTATACTACCAACATGCCCATAATGGCATAGGGTAAAACCTGCCCCAGATAGGCGATCAACGGCGGCGTTTTGCGGTTCTCACCGAAGATCAGGAAGGGGAGAAACCGCAGTCCAATGGTGACCAAAGCAACTACAGCGATGATGAGAGCGGCGTGAAGCTTATTCATGGGGTTCCTCCTTCCTGGTCTTGCGCATAACGGTCAGAAGCAGTGCGATGACCACCATGGAGGGGATCAGAAACACATCCCGGCCGAAAATCAGCAGGCAGATCACGGAGGATGCCACACCGATGATGGCGGGGGCGTGTTTTTTGGTACTGAGCCACTGCTCCACGAAAATCGTCACGAACAGGGCGGTAAGGACGAACTCGATGCCCTCGTAATTGATGGGCAGCAAAGAGCCTGCCAGGCTGCCAAGCAATGTACCGGCTACCCAGTAGATCTGGTCGAACAGGGAGACCAGGAAGCAGTAAGCGTGGCGGCTCATGCCCTCGGGAACCTGATTTTTGGAGACAAGAGAATAAGTTTCATCCGTCAGGGCGAAGATCATATAGGGCTTCTTCTTGCCTGCGCCTTTGTAAGCATCCACCATGGAGATGCCGTAAAACAGGTGACGGGCATTGACAACGACGGTAGTCAGGGCAGCTGTCAGCAGTCCCGCACCGGAGGAAAGCAGACTGACGGCCATATACTGCATGGATCCCGCGTAAATGAACAAACTCATAGCCGCAGCCCAAAGCGCGCCATAGCCCGCCTGGTGAAGAAGAATACCGAAGCCGAACCCCAGAAACACATACCCGGTCATAACGGGCACGGTATCCAGAAAAGCGGCCCGGACAGCGCTTTTTTTCACGAATAATCACTCACTTTTCGGGAAGAATAGAAGTATTCTCTGATTATAGTATTTCCGACGAAGGTTGTCAACGTTTCGGCATAAAATTAGGGGTTGACAAAATGGAAAGGCTATGCTATAATATCCAAGCACTGAATGAGTGCAATTAAATATCGCGGAGTAGAGCAGTTGGAAGCTCGTCGGGCTCATAACCCGGAGGTCGTAGGTTCGAGTCCTGCCTCCGCAACCATAAAAACACCGGATTTCGAAAGAAATCCGGTGTTTTTCTAACTTTTTAGAGAAAAATGTGAGTTTACACTTGTTGAACTTTTTTGTTTTGACCCCAATTTGACCCCAATTGATGCTTGAGAAAAGTTTGAAGAATAACAGAAAACTAGTGTAAACTGAAACACTATTAATGAAAAGAAGATAAAAGTGGGGCATTGTAAAATGAACCTGCAATAGTGACAAAAAATATCCATAGTGACGATCCGTGGTAGAATTAAGTCACCACAACACAAAACACCAAAAGGATCGAACACTATGGACACTCAAGATTATACCACTGAGCATCGCA
>JBGVMD010000008.1:0-14744 GCA_045124575.1 Faecousia sp. | reverse complement strand
TGTTCATCCAGTCTGCGGATTCTTGCTGCTGCAGTGGCTCCACCTGCCACACCTCCCACGATCACAACTTTCATGTTATCTCTCCACCTTTCCGGAATAAGCGGCAATACCGCCGATGTTTTGCACATTGGTATATCCCATCAGATAAATTATACTGAAGATTCTGATAAAAATCAATTAGTTGCTATTTTCGCTCTTCAATGTTACAAGTGTCGGGTTTGGGATACCCAAGGTGTGCCTTGTGTATATACAAAGGCGATGCTTGCTAAGAAACTACCAATACCATTCTCTTGAGGCAGAAACAAACACCTGACCGCAGTGGAATGCCACAGGTCAGGTGTTTTGTTTTATTGATGATTCTTCTTTCGGAACGCTTTGACAACGATTTCAACGAAGTCCCAGACGGGCTGATCCAGCCACTTATCATAGAGGATACACATGTACAATGCCTGGTGCCAGTTATGTAGGGGAATAAAACGGATGCCGGGGCGGTTTTCCACGCATTCGTTGGGGACAAATGCGATGCCCATGCCGTTGGCGACTAGATCCAATGCAGCCCGAGCGGTATCCACAGTGCAAACCACAGCTTCATCCGTAGGCGCACCGGTAGTCCATTCCTGGAAACTGCGGCCTACATCGTAATTAAATACAACCTGCCGTTCGCCAACCACATCCTTGGGATTGATAAAATCCCGATCAGCAAGCGGGTGAGCCAGAGGAACGGCAACGAAGAATTCTTTAGCGTGCAATTTATTAATGCTTATTGTTCAGTATTCTATCTCATTTCGTATTGTTTCGTAAACTTTTTTGTGTTATTATATACCCCATTTTACCCACTAAGCTTACCCTCTAAAGGGAAATATAAGGGAAAACTTTTTAGTAAAAACCACCGCATAGCAGGTACAACCCCACCTTAGTATTCAAAATCACCCTTCCACTCCATTGCTCGAGCAGAGATCATATTTTCAAGAACATTTGTCCCATACGAACTGTAAAATTCGATAGACATAACCGAATCGCGCAGGGCCATATTCTGGCTGTGGAGTACATGATCACACTGTCAACGTAAACGCCTTTCTCAGGAAACCGAACCAGTTCGCTCAAAAATGCCCGGTATCGGTTCATAGATACCGGGCATTTCCTTTGGTGGTCAAGCGTCCTCTAAAGGGAAATAAAGAGGAAAGCTTTTGGGATTCAATTGCCGCATAGCAGGCATCCGTTTATGTCAGTCTAATCCAGACAAAATAACGCGATAGGCCGGCTGGTAGGCATTTCGGTAAGTTTGACTATGGGACACCATGGGGTAGTCCGCCGCACGATAGTCAGTCAAATATGCTTCCAAGGCGGCAGTAGTGAAGGGCATCTGCCCCTGCGCCGTCATTTGCTGCAGCAGCTCCAGTTTGGACAAAAAGGATTCTCTGTTGCCGGTATGCGCGGCAGCAGAACGGAGAAAGGCATGGCCCAGTTGTTCCAGATCTGCTTCATGAACTGCCGCCAAATTCACCCGTACAAGGCCATTGCCAATATTCTCATACAGCGCCCCCGTCGGGTCTTTCTCCACAGAAGCATGTTCCCGGCGCAGGTAGTTCAAAAAGACTTGCTCATCCCGAATCAGATGCCCTCCGCCAAATTCATTTTGGTAGATCAGCTTTACCGCATCCGTTGGCTGCATCAAGGGGTAACGGACCGCATGATCCCGCAGCACCCGCTCCAGCTCACACATCGAATCGGTCATAGCTTTCATAGCAATCCAGGCACAGCTTCTTGCCCCCTGCCAGACGAATCCAGTTGGCACCGGTGGTTTCACCGCAGCAGTCACAGATGTAGGAATCAAACAGTCTTGCCTTTTCGGGCAGACGAATGGTGGCTTCCTTTACCTCAAACATTTCTTCCGGCTTGCAGCCCTGATAATAGGCGAAGGATTCTGCTTTGGTCATTCCTTCCGGTCTGGGTTTCAGCACCAGCCGCACAGATGCGCCGGTCTTTCGATTATAGAAAGAAAAGGCTTGCTTCCCTCGCATATGGAACAGCAGATTTCCCTTTCCGATGCTGCAGCCCAGCATCACCTGCACCGCATCAACGCCACAGGCATCATTCTCCGCAATACAGACCACCTGCTCGTCCGCAGAAAACTCCAATTTCAGCAGTTCAATGGCATATAGGCTTGCCTTATAACCAATGGTCAGGCCGCCACATTCGTGGCCGTGAAATGCCACGCAATCATTCCAAGTTTTCATATTTTCCTCCTTATTCTTCTACCAGCACCATGTGCCGGCCTTCGATTTCCACAACCTTGGCATCCACACCGTATACCTCTTTCAACGCGGTGCTGTCGAGGATGCTGCGGTCACCGTGACGATAGACTTTTCCATCTTTCAGCAGCAAAAAGTGATCGCAGAAGCGCAGCGCCAGATTCAAATCATGGATGACCACAACAGCCACCATATTGTCCTTGTGGCAAATGTCTCGGACGATCTTCAGCACCTGATACTGGTTTTGGATGTCTAATGCGCTGGTGGGTTCGTCCAGCAGCAAGGCCTTGGGCTGCTGCGCCAACGCACGGGCCAGCATCACCTTCTGCTTTTCACCGCCGGAGAGCTGCCCGAGGAATCTTCCCCGCATTGCATTCAAACCCAGCCGATCCATGGCTTCGTGGACAATGGCGTGATCTTCCGGGGTGAATCCCCATTTCATATAGGGTCTGCGGCCCAGCATCACCACATCGTGCACCGTCATTTGCGTGCTGGGTACGGATTGGGATACAAATGCCACCTGCTTGGCCACTTCCCTGCCCGACATTTTCAGCAGGTTTTGGCCATCCAGCAGAACTTCTCCGGCATCCGGCTTGAGAATATGGTTAAAGCACTTGAGCAGCGTGCTTTTGCCCACGCCGTTATTGCCCAGAATGGCAAGGAATTTGCCCGGTTCAATGTCAAAGGAGACATCGTTTAGCACTTGCGGGTAACCTTTGTAATGGTAGCTTAGATGTTTGATTTCCATCATTGCTTCTTCCCTCCCTTGAACAGCAGGTACAGAAACAGCGGACCGCCCAGGAACGAGGTGATGGCACCAATGGGCAGAATCACGGGGCTGATGACTGTCCTTGCAAACAGGTCGCCCAGCAGCAGCAAAGTCGCACCGCCCAAAACAGAACCGGGAATCAGATATACATGGTTGTTGCCAACTACCATACGGACAATGTGGGGCGCTACCAAACCGATGAAGCTGATCAGGCCCACATTGGACACGATGACAGAGCTGCACAGACAGCACAGAACCATATTGATCAGGGTCAGCCGCTTTACATGGATGCCAAGGCTAATGGCGGTCTCCTCGCCGCTAAGCAGCGCATTATAATCCCAGCGGTGCAGGAAACAATACACGCACAGCACCGTCACAATCGCCGTCATACCGCCAAGGTCATCCCAACCGGTGCTTCCCAAATCGCCAAAGGTCCAAAACACCAATGTGCTCAGCTGCACTTCGTCAGCAAAGTATTGGATGAGGGTGGTTGCACCGGTGAACATGGAGCTGATAGCCACGCCTGCCAGCACGATGCCCTCCGGGGAAACCTGACGAAATTTGGACAAGCCCAAAATCACCAGCGCCACCGCAATAGAGCCGAGGAAGGCGCACAGCGGGATTCCGAAGCCGGAGGTACTGCCCAATCCCAGGACCACAATGGCAAACGCAGCGCCAAACGTCGCTCCCTGAGAAACGCCCAGGGTAGATGCTGAAGCCAAGGGATTGCGCAGTACCGCCTGCAGAATGCACCCAGCCAAACCCAATCCGCCGCCGGCGAGAATCGCCGTGCAAATTCTGGGCAAACGGTTGTTTTGCACCACCAGATTGATCTTACGATCCGCAGACAGGCCAAAAATACCCTTGATCAGTTCTCCAATGGGGGTATCATAAGAACCGGAGCGCAGGCTCAGCAGGATGGTCACCAGCAGCACTCCCCCCAGACCGAGAAGAAAGGCGACGCTTTTTACAGTATTTTTGTGGTAAAGGTGGTCAATTTCTTTATTCTCCAATTTTGAGTGCACGGAATTCATAGCCGGCCTCCTTCAGCTGGGCATAGGGATTTGTTCCCAGCAGCATTTCAAATATTTCTCCCGCCTTTGCAACGGGATCTACATCTGCAAACTGCTCCGGATAGATCACACAGGCAGCATAATAAGCATCTGCCAGGGCCGTTTCCAGATTGGATGCAGAAGAGCGGAAGGAAATCTGAGAATAGACGCGTCCTTCCTGTACAGCAGTCAACGCATTGTAATAACCGGGATTGTTGGCATAGTCCTCATTGATCAGGGCCAAACCGTTAAAATCAATAAAGATGATGTCCGGATCCCAGGAAAGCACCTGCTCCAAATCGATGTTGAAAGCGCCGGTCTGTCCGGTGGTATCCGCCAGATTCTTGGCATTGATCAGTGCAAAAGGTCCATAGAAAGCTTCTGTGCCTTCAAAGCCATGGTGACCTTTGAAGGACACTCCACCCACATAGACGGAAGGCTTCTGACTTTCGGGAATGCTCATGGTTCTGTCGTTCAGGTCCTTTTGAATTCCCTTGAGATAATCGGTCAGTTCTGCGGCGCGAGTCTGCATACCATAAAGCTCGCCCAGAATGCGAATGGTCTCATAGGCAGCATCGTCCAAGGTGGTATCGCTGCCGGGCACAACCACCACAGGTGTGCCGGTCTTGTCTTGCAGATCATCCGCCTCCACAGAAGCGAACTTGCTCATCACGATGACATCCGGAGCAATATTGATGATTTCCTCCGTATAGGGTTGCCCGTTGGTGCCGATCACCGGCAGATCCTTGAACTTCTCGAAATTCACATAGTTATACAGCCGGGTCATACCGGGTTTGACCTCGTAATCCTCCACACCGATTACCAGATCCGCTGCGCCCACATAGCAGCTATAGCGCAGAGCGCCCACGCCCACACAAACGATGGACTCCACTTTTTCCGGAACTTTCACCTGACGGCCAAGGGAATCGGTGATGGTGCGTGTGCCATTAGACACTGTATGATCCGTACCACAGCCAGCAAACAGTCCCAGACACAGCAGCACTGCCAGCAATAAAGAAATAACCTTTTTCATATTCTAACCTCTTTCTTTTATCTGCAGGCTGTGCTATGATAGCAGTGCCTGCCTTTATTTGACGATTTGGGTCGGCATGCCCCGGTTTGGTTGCAGCCAGCCGGGGCAACTTTATGGAAATTATAGCAAATCCCCCCACCCCGTACAAGCCGGGTGGGGGGATACAAATTTGATGGACGGCAGTCACTCTAAACAAACGTTTTTTGTGGTTTTCTATAAAAAAGACTCTACCATTTTGGTTTCCTTGGCGGGCATTTCCTTTTCTTCCGTCACTCTCCACTTATACTCGTTCACAGTTTGGATAAGCTATGTTTGCGGAAAGAAAAAAGTCGTTTTCTACGGAAGGCGGCGGCTTTCCGGGAAAACGTAAAAGGAGAGAGACGATTATGAGTTCCAAGAACAACAACCAGATCAATGTTCCCGAGGCTCGTGAGGCTATGGACAAGTTCAAGATGCAGGCTGCACAGGAAGTGGGCGTCAACCTGCAGAGCGGCTACAATGGTCACCTGACCTCCCGTGAGGCCGGCTCCGTCGGCGGCCAGATGGTCAAGAACATTTGGCCCATACGAAACGTAAAATATGACCGGCAAAGCAGAACTGCCCTAGGACATATGCAGACCGTAGAGTACATGGTTGCGCTTATAACATGACCAATTTATCCTAACACATGAGAACCCCGGTATCCATCAAGGATACCGGGGTTCTTATGTGTATGCGAGGCGGGACTTGAAGGTTTCTCACGAAACCCGTCCTAAGGTCCATTTGGTCGGGAAAAACCCTTGCGAAACTTCCATCCGTCGACCACCCGCCGACGGATTTCGGGCGCAAAATTTGCAAGTGCTGTGCTTACTTTGGCAAGGCGGTAACTTCATAATCAACAAACTGCCAAAGTTCGTCGAACTCAATATACTCCCGTTCATCCCTGCCCAGATTACGCAACACTACTTTTTTATCATAGGACACATAAATTGCATAAATCTGTTTCTCGCCGAAATGAAGTTCCTTATTTAGCAACCTGTATATGGCTTTTAGAATATCGATTGCTCCTGATAGCGGATAATCTGTGAAGTCAAAAACGATAGGATACGGAATAAAGAATATCACGTGTTCATCTGGATTCGTTTTCGAAATCAGGTTTTTCATGACCTTATACAGGCTCAAATCCATAACCATTGCATCATGGTTCGCCATGTTTCCGCGACTAATTGTAAACTCAGCAACTTCTTGATACATTATTTTCGAGAAATTGCCCACATTGCCTTTCCTGCTTCCGATTTGTTTTCCATCCTTTGAGCGTAACGGCAGCTTAGCATCAAACTTCTCTTCGGTAGACAAATCAATATAGTCACATTGTCCGGCAGACTGATCTTCCTGATGGGTATAGCTATGAGGAAATACAACTTGGGATTTATTCATTAACTCACCCACAAGTGCTTCATACTTCGATGATTTTAAGAGATCTCTGAATCGAATATCTATTGTAGACTTAATTAAATAATAGTTTTGCCATAGAATCATTATTTCGTTGTCAACTCCTGATACATCTTCATCAGTTCGGCGACGCATTCGGTTTCGGTGTTGAGCTTGCCCCAGAAGCCATAAGCCTGCATAACGGCTTTGTCATTCTGCTGGTGCGCCTTGCGGAGTTCTGGCGGCATGGTGACTTCATCGTACAGATCAGCAAGACTGCAATCCGGGTACAACGCACGAGCATCAAGAATAGCCTGTGCAGTTTCCTCAATCTTGGCTTTCTGTGCATCGGTAGGAGTGGGCCAAGGGAAACAGTTATAGACTATTTCTTTAGAGTACCGATAGTCACTCTTTAATCGACCACAAGTTGTCCTCATCCAAGCATTATGAACATTGGACATCAAAACACCGAACTGGAACAAAGTGGCGTCAGGGATAATAAAAACTGCATTACTTGCAACTACATCCGGGCCAACGAATCCTAGCGGAATATATCTTCTGGACGATGAACTATGTGCAGGAATAATGATATAAGGCTTTCCGTCCGGCTGGGTTATCTGAGCAAATAATGTAGGTGTAGCTGCAAATTTGCGGATCGCAGCAGCAACACTCTTGTTTCGCATTTCTTGGCACTGTGCAACTCTCTCCATAACCATAGGCATGGCTTTAATCTCTTTGGGATTTGCGCCTTTGAGCCACAGGCAATAGCGGCTTTGATTATGCAAAAACTCAACAGCACCTACATAGCGCCGTATGTATTTTTGAGAATTAGGTTCCTTGGAGACAAAATCCTCGTATTCATCATTCTCGATAATAAGATTTCCACCGTCAGCAGGTTTGTTGCCGTATACCATAGCCGGAACAGAAGTAAATGGCTTTCTCTGGGCAAAAACGATAATATTTTCTCCATCCAGCAAATACGGATTTATATTATGGACAGTTTGCTTTTGATTTGCATTAAATATGATTTTGGGGCTGCGTCCAAATAACGCGAAACCAACAATGATACAGTGGACAGCGGCTTTTGCCTTGGCCTCACTCGACCACACAAAGGTGCGATGTGCAAAGTTAATCACAAGATTTTCAGCAAGAAGCTTTGTCCAAAGAACGGGGACAATTTCACCTTGGCAAATCGAATTTGTAGAAACAAAAGCACATTCAATTTTTGTTCCTGCCATATACTTGACAGCTTTCATATACCAGCAAGCAACATAATCTACATTTTTGGTGCCGGGAAAAATCATGTCTACATCTTCTTTTTGCCCCTTGTTCATCATAGAAAAGCCAACGAACGGCGGATTACCCATAATGTAATTCAGCTTGCTCTTGGGAACAACAGTTTCCCAATCAATTCGCAGGGCATTGCCCTCCACGATATTGGCATAGGAAGTCAGCGGCAGGAATTCCAAATGCATTCGGACGATTTCTTCCGTTTCCTTCATCATCTGACTTTCTGCAATCCACAAGGCAGTCTTGGCAACGGTCACAGCAAAGTCATTGATCTCAATGCCGTAGAACTGACCAATGGACACCTGGATGGGGTTGAAGTCAGCAGAATCGCCCAGCACCATCTGGTCGCCCAGACGCAGCATAACTGCCTTGTTTTCCAGCCGCCGCAGGGAGAGGTATGTTTCGGTCAAGAAGTTACCGGAGCCACAGGCCGGGTCAAGGAATGTCAGTCCGGTAAGCTTTTTCTGGAAGTTGGCTAGCTTGTTATCCCGTGTTTTCTTTACGGAGATAGTAGCAATCTCGTCCAGTTCGGCAGACAGTGCATCATAAAACAGCGGATCAATTACCTTGTGGATATTCTCGATGGAGGTATAGTGCATACCGCCGCTGCGCCGGGTTTCCGGGTTCAAGGTGGATTCAAATACAGCACCGAAGATGGTGGGACTGATACTGCTCCAATTAAAGTCCTCACTGGCTTTATGCAGCAGCAGGTCAATGATTTCTTCAGTAAAACGGGGAACGATGATGTTTTCATCGGCGAACAGACCGCCGTTGACATAGGGGAAAGCAGCCAGATCTTCGTCCATGTAGGGGTCGCGGTCAGCAGGCTTCGTATCCAGCACCTTAAACAGATCGATAAGTGCCTTGCGGATATTCTTTGGTTGGAAGCCACGCAGATAATCGTGGAACATAGTATGGCTACCGAAGATCCCGGCATCCTCTGCATACAGGCAGAAAACCAAGCGGACACAGAGCATATTCAGGCTTTTTAATTCTTCTTCGCTGGCGGGGCTGTTGTATTGCTGCAGCAGGGCGTCATACAGCTTGCCAACAAGTTCGCCAGCCTGCAAGGAAATTTGCATTTCCTTTTGAATTCTCTCGTTAGCAGCATCCACCAGGAACTGCAGACGGCTATACTCTGTTTCCAAATCTTTCAGCTTGATGATTTCTGGGGTGTCATTGGGGCGATTCATATCGTGGATATGGAACTCTTGGAAATTGCAGACCACGATCCACCGGGGGTTCATATTATGGGGCAGATAACCAGCATAGCGGCGAGCCTGCTGGAACGGAGTGAGCATTGATCCATCGGATTGCTTATAGCCCTTGCGCAGGTCAATATCCATGCCTTTCTGTTCGATCAGCACATGGGTATCTTTGATATATCCATCAATGAAGCTGGTGTGATCCAGCTTTACACGAACTTCAAATTCAATAGCATTGGTTGCTTGTTCTACGCCAAACACATTCTGAAGCAGGTCAATCCAAAATCGTTGTGTTTCCTGTTTTTCATCGCCATGGCCTATCCAGTTCTTTACAAACTGTTTAGCGGCGGTTCTCTGTTGTACATCGGTCATTGTATTTCCCTCCGTAAACTTCTATTTTTTTCATTATATCACAGCAAACAACAAAGTGAAAGCAAAATCTCATCGTTTTCCCATCTCTTCTGCCTGTTGCCGACATGCCGCCGCCCGGAATCAGCAAAACAGATGCCAACAGTTACAAATAGATGAGAATTGCTCAAGATATGCAAAAAGCCCCCGGTTTTCCGATTTTTCTTGGAAAACCAGGGGTTTTAGCCGTTTTGGCGACCATCAACTGACAAAAAAAGAGACAGTCTTTCGACTGTCTCTTTGGTGGGCGAGGCGGGACTTGAATTCGAGGCGGGATTTATTATCCCCTGTTAATGTTTGCTTTTATATACCTTTTAGTGTCCTTCCCCGAACTTTTTCGTGTTATTTTATCCCCTGTTTTACCCCCTAAGTTTACCCTCTAAAGGGAAATATAAGGGAAAACTTTTCAGAAAAAATCGCCGCATAGCAGGTACAAAATACAACTTTCATTTCTGCGCTTATTGTCTTGGATCGATAAATCTTTTATTCTTCAGCAAATATTCTCCACCGCTATACACGGTGATTGCAGCAGTCAGCCACATCAAAATATTGCTAATAGTGTGCGTTGGGATATCGAATCCCGACAAGGACCGGGCACTTTCCAATGCCAATATCAAAACAATAGACAGCATTTGGCTGGCCGTTTTCAGTTTTCCTGATTTACCGGCTGCGATCACGATGCCCTGAGAAGCCGCCACCAGGCGCAGGGAGCTAACAAGGAACTCCCGCGCTGCAACGATAATGACGACCACCGGATTGCAAAGGCCGTACGGAATCATACAGATCATCGCACTGAGCACCAAAATCTTGTCCGCCATAGGGTCTAAGAATTTTCCAAAGTCAGTCACAAGATTCTGCTCCCGGGCAATTTTGCCATCTATATAGTCCGTTATGGATGCAATTGAAAAAATCACCAGTGCGATCAGCGGTGCTGCCGGAATACTGCGCCACAGCATAAACAGCACAAATACAGGAACCAAGAGGATCCGCAGCACTGTCAAGCGGTTTGGAAGGTTCATCTTTTTGGGATTGCTCATCATAGCACTTCCCTCAAATAGGCATCCAGCCGCGCAAAACCCCCGTTGGGGTACCGAGAGATGTCTTCTCCAGCTTTATTGATCAGACAATCTGTCAGCAGGAACACCTGCATACCAAGCTGCTTTGCGATCATATCTTCTCCCACATCGTTACCTACCATCAGACATTCTTCCGGGGACAAGTGGAGCTTATCCATAATTTCTCGGTAGTAGTCCAGGTTCGGCTTGCAATAGTGGGAATTTTCAAAGGTAGTGAAGTATTCAAAATCCTCCGGCTGCAGCCCTGCCCAACGGATACGGTTTTCCGTAGCAATGGACGGAAACAAGGGGTTCGTGGCAAGCACCACGCGAATGCCCTTTTCCTTGAGCCATCCAACGATCTGCGCCGCCATGGGTTCAAAACCGCAGACACCCTTCACCTCGTTAAATTCGTTCTGGTAAAAGTCTGTGTGAATTGCCTTATCTTTACTGGCTTCGCATCCAAGATATGCATCGCAGGCGGTCCAAAAAGCCTCTTCATTGGTTACGGCACCGGTGTTTTGCACCATGGCCTTTGTGCCTGCCCAGACTCCTTCAATCAGTTTCTTCGGTTCATAGCCGTAAGGCGCCAGTTTCCGGGCGAGCCGACCAAAATAATCTTTAATAAACACGTCCTGATCCATAGGCAGCAGTGTGCCGTCCAGATCAAACAGAACTGTTGTAATTCTCATATTCATCACCTAGATCATTTAGATAGTGTATCTTCCTTACCGCGATAAACAACCAGTTTACAAAAGAGAAATTCCAAAACAAAGTTTGCCAGCATGGTAACGATCAAAATGAGAAAGTCATTTATGCCACAACCTTCTGCCAAATCACCCAGATATGTAGACAGGGGCGTAAACACCAGATAGAATCCAAACACCTTCGCCATAGCGACCGGTACATTGGCCGCAGACTTAAAGGTATATCGGCGATTCAATGTAAAATTCCACAAGATGGAAAGTACAAGGGAAATAAGATACGGGATCCAGTAATCTTTAATAAAGATTTCCAGCAGCGCAAAAGTGCCAATTTGGATCACACCT
Organism: Faecousia sp.; assembly: GCA_045124575.1. GTDB lineage: Bacteria > Bacillota > Clostridia > Oscillospirales > Oscillospiraceae > Faecousia. The sequence goes on along the minus strand of JBGVMD010000008.1, from coordinate 3,221 downwards.
GCGGAAATGGAAAACAGCGTAAATTTTACCGCTTGCCATAATGATTTCTTTTCTCTCATCTTTTATCATCCTTTTTATGGAATATCCTGCGCAATGGTTTCCGGCGGTCTGTCCAGCATCTCCGGGTGCGCTAGCAGGCGCAGGAAATATTTTATCACAGATGCGTAATAAAAGCCATCGCAGATCCGTTCATCCAGATTGAATCGCAGATCCATATATTTGCGTTCCACGATTTGCCCGTCTTTGATCTCTTCCGCGCGCCGCTTTCTGCCGAAGGCGCAGAAGGCAGGTACCGTGCCAAAATCATAAAGATGGTGGTAAACCGGCTTGATGCCCAGGCTGCCCATAGAGGTAAAATAGATACTGCCATGGAACGGACTCAACTCCAGCAGGAATTTCGGTGCCATCCCAAAATAATCCAAAACACGCACCAGCCACACCACAAATTTCAGCACCATCCGGGGTGTTGAAGTGAGGATGCCCGCTGCATCGTCCACATTGGAGTTTTCCATCTCGTCCTTTGCGCTTACCACAGCAGCATTGAATTTTTCGTACACATCCCGGGCAGTATCACCGGGGTGAAAATGCACTTTAATAACGGTATCCGGTGATTCCTTGGTCATTTCCTTTTTCACCGTCATACATACAGCAATATCCTCGCCCCGGGAGTAGATCCGCTGACCGGCTACGAAGCGGTTGACAGCCGGATACTTAGCTACTGTTCGCACATAAGCGGCAATGATGGCATGGGTCATACCGAAACTGGGCATATCCTCCCGGCGCTTGGCGCGGACATACCGATCAAGGTCGGTGATCTCCACAGATTCATCGAACAGGAGGTTCGCGCCCACACGCTGGGGCATAATAAAAGGTGTGATTTGTTCAATTGCCGGTGAGGAGCGGATGTATCGTCCATCCGACCGATCTTTCCATGTAGGATGGTACTTGCCGTCGGTATGTATCTTAAGCGCAAACAGCATCGTAAGGCAACCTGCAAGCAGCAGATAACCGGGAAGAAGCGTTGCCGTAGAGCGAAGCTGAGAGGCAAACTGCCAATGCATATACCCAACAATCGCCAAGGCCAGCAAATATAGTGGTAACAGCAACCAAGGCTTGTGATTACCTGCAAGGATAGATGTGTAGCTGCCACAGAAAAAGAGGATGCCAATGCAAGCAAGCACAAACAGCAAGGGCCTGCCGCCAAGTACAAAGTACAATTGCCACATTTCGCAAATACCCAGCATCCAAACAGGGATGGCAGTTCTGTACAGCATTTCTTCACCGATCAAAAACGCCATTAGAACAAACAGAATAACCGCTACCGAAGGCCATACAATCTGCCGCCAAATGCCAACTCCCTCCAATTGAGAGAAAATTGCGATTCGTGCGACAACGGATGCCAGCATCAGCAGACCCGTCAGCCACAGCGCAGGATGTTTCTTACTCACATAAAGGTGAATCCTCTTTTCCATCTTGTTTCCTCTATTTCTTTCTAAAATATCTATCTCTGTAAACAAATCCTTCCGCAATCAGACACACCGGAATTGCCGCAAAGAAATCCACCGCCGAGTGCTGCTTGATGAACATGGTGGACAGGCAGATCATCATCACCGCAAAGACCACGAATCCCCGCCAAAATGGATGCGCACTCTTTTCCTTTGTCCATACAGAGGCAATTCCCAAAGAATACGCTACATGGAGCGACGGACAAACGCCGGTATTGGTATCAAAGGCATACAGAAAACTGACGCACTGGGTTAGAAAATTATTATTTACAAACTCCGTAGGCCGCAGATCCTGCCGTGTGGGATAGAGAATGTAGCAAGCCATAGCAATGATCTGTGTAATGATAATATAGGTTTGCAGCCGCTTGAAGCTGTCCACATTGTACAGCAGAAAATATCCCAGAGAGATCACGATCAGCACATACCAAAATACATACGGGATCAAGAACCACTCGCAGAACGGGATCACATCATCCAGCCACATATGCACCGGATGGCAAGCATCCGCCGGGATCAAATTCTCTGTAAGAAAATACAGGATAAAATAACCCACCCAACCCAGCAGCAGCTTCAAGTGGGCAAATTGGGGTTCATTTATCTTGCGCAAGCGGAATGTACGGTAATCAACCACCGGTTTTTTCATAAGCGGACTCCTTGGGACGATTGGTAGGATAGTTTTTCTTTGGGATGTTCCGGTATGGCACGACGGTATGCTCCGGAAGCACCTCAGCGATGGAAGTAATTTCATCCATCAGATAGGTACAGATCCGGTTGCGCTCGGCATCCATCTTTTCTTCCGCGCAGAAGCGTATCGGCTTACCCAGGCAGATCTTCTTCAGCTTCGGCGCAATATACATGGGAACAAACTGCAGCTCCTTGTCGGTTTTCTTATAATACAGCTTTGCGATGTCAATGAACTTATCCTGGAAATCATATACGATATGGTTGTGCTTCACATCATGCTCTGGGAAGATCACCACGCTATTTCCTTCCTGCAGCTTCTTTACCGTGTTTTTGAAGGTGGAGAGGATACGGGCGTCGTGGTAAACACCAATGGTCCGGGCATTATTGAACACGCAAACCGACAGCGGCGCAATAATATAGGAAAGCAGCTTGTAAAATGGATGTGTCCACTTGGGCTTTTGGCTCCAGAAATCCCGGAAGGCATATTCCGGCACATTCTTTAAGTGCATCATCTCTCCGGCACACCAGATGTAAGGCTCGCCCGGCACATACAATTCGCCCACGATCGGGCCATTCATCTGGCAGTGGTTGCCTACGATGATCACCGGCTCGTCGGGCATGTTCTCGACACCTTCCACTTGTGTCTTAGGGTAAAATATCTTCACGCACCACTTTATGAATCTAAATAAGGCTGATGTTTTCTTTTCACGCATCATAGTCCCTCCATTTTTTGCTTCCAAGAATACCGTAGAAAGGTCAACTCAAAGTCAACTATTTCAATTTTTTAAAAAATAAGCTATTTGTTGATGTATTGTTTACTTTTATTCTGTATGCTTGTTTTTGTTTATGGTAAATTAGAAATACAGTAAAAGGGCTCGAAAAGTGCATAATCTGACCGGCGTAAAAAAAGCCATTGTCAGCACCTAACAAAATCGCTACCATAGTGGTGTCCAATCACTTAAGGAGGTAGCAGAAAGGTGCTGAAAATGGCTCAACAACAGTATATCAAACATCTCTACGAAGTGGAAGAGC
>JBGVMD010000007.1:0-11335 GCA_045124575.1 Faecousia sp. | reverse complement strand
CGGATAAAAGGGATAACAAAACGATGCGTTTAGGACAGGTTTTCCCTCGTTACCACGGGATCCCCACACCATCCTGCGGGATGGTTCGGGATGACACCGTTTATTTTGTGGCCGATCCAACGGCCCGTAAACAACAATTTATCGTTTTAAGATCGTTTCGATTATTTGGGGCAGGTCGGCAGCATGGTGGCAGAAGTATTCTGCGCCGGCGGAGCGGAGGGTTTCCACATCCCGGAAGCCCCAAGTAACAGCGATGCAGGGCACGCCTGCGTTTTTCGCCGTCAGTACATCCACCTCGCTATCGCCCACATAGATGCAGTTTTCCGCACCCAGTGCCTGCATGGCCATGCGCACCATGTCAGGAGCGGGCTTGCGGGGGCAATCGGCACTTTCGCCCCGGGCGTAAAGGGCGGGGAAATAAATTTTAGCCAGTTCTTTCACTGCCCGGTCCGGTTTGTTGGACACCACAGCCAGGGGATATTTTTCACCCAACTTAGAAAGCAGCTCCGGAATGCCGGGATAGGGCCGGGTAAGAATGTCACAATGAGCGGCGTAGTAGGTCTGGAAGGCGGCCAGCACTTCATCCACCCGATGTGCCTCCCCTTCCGGGACAGCCTGCTGGATGAGAACCCGGGCGCCATTGCCCACAAAGCGGCGCACTTCGTCCATGGTTCGCTCCGGGTAGCCAAAGGATCGCAGCACGGCGTTGGTAGCGGCGTGGAGATCCCCCAGGGTATCCAGCAGGGTGCCGTCCAAATCAAATAAAATGGCAGTTTTCACCTTAATAACCTCTGTTTTTCATCACCCGAATATCGTCACCTAGGAAAGGCACACGGATGTAGCTGCCCCGCAGGCGGGAAGCGATTTGGCGGTTATACCGTTTTTCAAATTCCTCGATGGTGAGATTGGTGGAAATGATGGTGGGTTTGCCGGAGAGGATCCGGTCGTTCATCAGGCTATACAGCGCCGCAGTGGTGAACTGGCCGGGCATTTCTGTGCCCAAATCGTCCACGATCAGTAAGTCACAGACCAGATATTTATCACTTTCCCGGCGGGCAGTCTCATCGCCGCTGAACTTGGCCCGTTCCAGATTTGCAAACAGGTGGCCGGCGCTTTCATACATCACAGAATAGCCGTTATCCGCCACGGTGCGGGCAATGCAGGCAGACAGGAAGGTCTTACCCAGGCCGGTATCGCCGGAGAACAGCAGATTGGGGGATTTTTCAGAGAAAGACTGGGCGTAGCGGCGACAGGTATGGAAGGTTTTTTCCATAACAGAGCGGATGTTGACACCCAGGCGGGCATCCTCCCGATCAGGATAAAAGTCCAGGCGGAACTGTTCAAAGCTCTCCCGGCCCACATTCAGGAAGGTCAGCTCCTTTTTCTGCTCCTGGCGGCACAGCTCCCGCAGGCACTCGCACATGGCGCTTCCGATGTAGCCATTGCCGCCGCAGCGATCGCAAATGGGGCTGTCGTCCAGATAGCCTTCCTCAAAATGCAGGGCAGCCAGCTCTGCTCTCTCCTGCTGCAGCAGCATATTCTTTCGGCGGGCTTCCTGCAGCAGTTCCTGGGGATCTTCGCCCTGAGAGAAAGCAGCTTGGGCAGCCATGGCCATGGTGGCCCGCAGCTGAATGTCTATTTCCCGCAGGCGGGGCACCTGTTGATATGCATTTTGCAGATGTTCCCGGTTTTCCGATTCCCGGTCTTCCCTGGCCATGGCAAGACGAGCTCTTGCACGGCGCAGAACTTCAGCACTGTAAGCCATGGATCAATCCTCCTGAAACATTTTCTTGATGGCGGCAATTTCGTCCGCATCCAGCTGACGCTGACCACCGGTGGTGGGTGCGCTGGGCTTTCGGTCGCCCTTCTGGACGTCCTCCGCAGTGATATAACCTGCATCCTTCCAGCGGAGCAGGATCTTATTCATATAGGCCCAGTTGAGGCCGCCGGTGTTAAGGCAGGTGCGCTCGTAGGCCAGTTGCAGGGCATCCTCTTCAAAACCCATTTCCAACCAAGCATGGGCATATTTTTCCTCTGCCGCTGTCAGACTGCGGCCCCGGATCTGCAGCATGCGCTGCAGCTGTCCCAAGCGGCTGAAATACAGATTCTGACTGTGGATAAAGGCGGCGGCCGCAGGCAGGGTATCGATGCCCCGCTCCGCCCAGGCGTAACCCTCTTTTTCAATGGCCCGCAGAGACGGATTGCGCAGATTGCCTCTTTGCCGGGCCCGGTCGATGCAGTAGGTCACCAGCACACAGATCACATCCTCCGGTAGGCCCAAATACCGCACCAACCCCAAGAGGATCTTCAGTTCCTCCGTGGTCAGCGTCCGGCCCAAACGGCGCTGCACCTCTCCCAGGAGGTTATGGAATGCGTTATCCGAACCCACTGCCCGCAGCACATCCTGTTCGGTGTAGTTGGGCTTTTCCCCGTACATGGGCATGGGCTTTGCTTCTGTCCACAGACCCAGCTGGCGCAGCGTTGCCGCGGCGCATTCCAGCCGGGTATCGCTGAGGCCCAGAGCTTCCGGGGCAGTATCCAAGGCATTTCCGCTTTTTATGTAGAGGTAAAGCAGCAGGCTGTCACCGCTGGCGGCGGCGAGTAGCTTCTGCACCTCGGCTTTTTCTAAAGTGACCGGTGCTATGTTCATCTTCTTTTCTCCCAGTTTCGTCAGTACCCACCATTATAGCACAGCAAGCGGCAGGGAACAACGATTTTATGGACCGAAATTTGTAGAAAAACCTTCCTGTAATTTGTCGCACCACAGGATATGGTGTAATTTTTTCAACACAGCAACAAGTTAGCCAGCTTTTCCTTGACATTTACCGCAGGAATACTATAATGAATATGTTAATAAGAACGAAAAGGAGATTGTTCCATGACTTATAGAATGAACATTGCAGGTCTTGTCCGTGACCTGCCCATCTGCCCCATCAGCGACGATCTGTCCATCGCCGGCTTCGTGGTCTTTGGCGACCAGGAGCTGACCGTGGCTTGCGCCCGGGAACTGCTGAAGATCGCCCCCGAATATGACTACATCATCACCGCCGAGGCCAAGGGCATTCCTCTGGGTCACGAAATGGCTCGCCAGACGGGTGCTTCCAAGTATTTCCTGGCTCGCAAGGCCCCCAAGGCTTACATGACCGGCGTGTTTGAAGCCACCGTCACCTCCATCACCACCATGGGTCAGCAGCGGCTGTACCTGGATGTGGCCGATGCCGAGCTGATGAAGGGCAAGCGCATTCTCATCGTGGACGACGTGATCTCCACCGGTGAGAGCCTGCGGGCACTGGAAGTGCTGGTAGAAAAGGCCGGCGGCATCATTGTTGGCAAGATGGCTGTGCTGGCCGAGGGCGACGCTCAGAACCGGGACGACATCCTCTACCTGGAAAAGCTGCCCCTGTTCAATGCCGACGGCACGGTGAAGGGCTAATCAAAACGCAAAGGCGAGCCAATACGGCTCGCCTTTTTCATTTCCTTAGATGGGCGTAAAGATGAATTTCTGGGTCAGGCCGTCGCAGGAGGCAAAGACCGTCAGACTGCCGTCCGGACGGCGGTCGGTGACCAGTTCCACCTTGTCCCCTTTCAGAAGCCCCCGGACATAGGCTTCCGGGTCATCGGTTTCCACTTCTTCAAAAAACACATCCCGCATCTGATTGTTGCGGCAGAGATTTTGGATCTCCCGCACCAGTTCGTATTCTTGCATAGACGCTCCTCCGTTTTTCTTTTATTATAGGGCATGGAGTCGGAAAAATGCAACGGCTTTTTGTTTACTTTCCCATTTCACCGTGCTATAATAAACCAAATTGACTTTGGAGCGGGCTGTATGAATTTCGACAATACTTATGTGAATATTGATCTGGACATCATCGCCCGGAATTTTGACACCGTACGGCAAAAGGCCGGCACGGATGTGATGGCGGTGGTCAAAGCCGATGCCTACGGCCACGGTGCCATTCAGGTGGCCCGTCTGTTGCAGGACAAATGCCGGTTTTTCGGCGTTTCTTCCATGCTGGAGGCCCGAGAACTGCGGCAGGCAGGGCTGGAAACCCCCATTTTGATTCTGGGGCACACCCCGGTGGCCCACTTCCCCATGGCAGTGGCAGAGAACATCCGTCCCACCATTTTCCATTATGAGGATGCCCTGGCGCTGTCGGAAGAAGCGGTGCGACAGGGTCGGGTTGCCCCCTTCCACTTTGCCATCGACACCGGCATGAGCCGCATCGGCTTTCAGGCAACGGAAGAATCAGCAGAGCTGTGCGTGAAAATCGCAAAACTGCCGGGCCTCTTTGCAGAGGGCATTTTCAGCCACTTTGCCGGGGCGGATTGCGAAAATCTGGACAAAGCACGGGCGCAGGCAGAAAAGTTTGACGCTTTTGTGGAACTGCTTCGGCAAAAAGGACTCACCATTCCCATTCGCCATATGGATAATTCCGCCGGCATTGCCAATTTTGAGAAACATTATGAGTTGGTGCGGGCAGGCATTGTGCTATACGGTATGTTCCCCAGCGAATTTGTGGAGAAAGACCGGATGCCCATCCAACCTGCGCTGCAATGGCGCAGCCGGGTGACCCATGTAAAGACCTTGGAGGCCGGCCGGGAGATTAGCTACGGCGGCACTTATGTCACCGCAAAACCCACCGTGGTGGCCACCGTTCCGGCAGGCTATGCCGACGGCTATCGGCGGGGGCTTTCCGGAAAATTCCATGTGCTGATTCACGGGCAAAAGGCACCGATTTTGGGCCGCATCTGTATGGATCAGATGATGGTGGATGTGACGCATATCCCCAATGTACAGCCGGAGGATCCGGTGGTGCTGGTGGGCCGGGATGGCGAGGAAGAGATCACCATGGAGGAAATTTCCGCCGCCACCGACAGCTTTAATTATGAGTTTATGTGCGGTATCAGTCGCCGGGTGCCCCGGTACTACTGTTCCCAGGGAGAGGTTGTCCGATCGGTGTATTATTTGTTGGCAGAGGAATAAAAAATGGGTACGCCAAGGCGTACCCATTTTTCAAATTTCAGTTTATCGGGCTGTTGAGAAATGCGCCCAAAGGCCCCCTTGTGCAAAGGGGGCTGGCAAATTGCCGATTTCAGGCAATTGGGCTGGGGGATTGTCGTTTTTTACAATCCCTCCGACCAAAATCAAAGATTTTGGCCACCTCCCTTTACACAAGGGAGGAAAAGCGCTGCGCGCTCCATCTGCCCGATAAACTACAATTTAGCGAGGTGAGAGGGTGCGGGCTTTACAGGCATACTGATAAGCCTGCTGATAGTCCTCCTGCTGCTTATAATACTGCTCCAGCAGTTCATATGCCCGCAGCAGAAGCTGCTTGCGGCGGCGCTCCATATCCTCCCGGTAGTAAATACTGCCTCGGTGCAGTTTTTCCAGCAGCGGCACTGCCCGCAGGGGCTCTCCCCCATCGATCAGGCAACTGCTCTGCTCCAGAGAGGCCAGAGCCAGCAAATACAAATACTCCTGGTCGAACAGTTCATCCGGCTGGCGGTACGTATGCAGGAGCGCCAGCACCTGTTCATAATCCCGGGCTTCGTAAGCCTGCCGGGCCTGCTGCATCAGAGCTATATTGGAAGAAACGGCCGTATCCTCTTCCAAAAAGAAACTGACGGGTTTTCCCAGCTGCTTGGCCAAGTATTGCAGGGTGGCCACAGAGGGGCCTGCCTTGCCGCTTTCAATTTGGGAAAGCATGTTTCGGGTGATCGCATCGCCGCAAAGCGCCCGCTGAGAAATACCCGCTTCCAGCCGGGCCTGGCGCAATTTTTCTCCCAATTCCATCTTTTGTCCTCCGGGTAATTTTTATTTACCTGCATTATAGCATGAACGCCGCCCATTTTCCACATATACAAAAAAATTATTTGCTATTTTCCGGGAATTGCTATATAACTATGGTATTCCAACAAACACAGGTGAATTTATGGACACAAAACTTTTGATCAACGAAGCAAAACAAGCGGTTTCTGCCGCATCCTACAGCCCCAAAAAGCTGACCGCCCTCCATGCCGGCATCTCCGCCGCTGTGGGTTTGCTGGTGGCCCTACTGACATATTTACTGGGCAGCGGTGTGGGTAATCCCACCGGTTTGGGCGGCATCGGCACTCAGGCCGCTTTGGAAACCGCCCAGACGATCCTCCAGTTGGCCCTTTCCATTCTGACCCCCTTCTGGAGTTTGGGCTTTGTGGCCGCAGCCATGCATCTGGCCCGGCGGCAGCAGGCCAACCCCCACACCCTGCTCAGTGGCTTCCACCGTTGGGGCCCAGCACTGCGGATGCTGATTTTGGAGGGTGTCATTTACTTTGCCATTACCTTTGCATCCGTTCAGGTGGGCACCTTTCTGTACATGATGACCCCCTTTGCCGATACCCTCAATGGGCTGATTCAGCAGCTGGCCGATGCAGGCACCACAGATACCGCAGCCCTGACCCAGCTCTTGGAGAATTTGGAACCCAGCCGGCTGATGGGCATTTTCTGGACCATGGTGCCCTTCATTGCCATCCCCGCTTTGGCCATTATCATCCCCGTCAGCTATCGGATGCGACTGGCCCAGTTCATTTTGATGGATGAGCCCCGGGTGGGCGCAATTTTTGCCATTTTGCTCAGCTCCCGACTGATGAAAAAGAACTGTGCAAAGCTATTTTTGCTGGATCTGCGGTTCTGGTGGTTCTACGGTTTAGAAATCGTGGTACAGCTTTTGTGCTATGCAGACCTGCTGCTGCCCCTGGTCGGTGTGCAGCTGGGAATGAATGGCGTGCTGGCATCGTTCCTGTTCTATGCCCTGGCGCTGGTGTGTCAGGTGGGACTGTATGCGTGGAAGAAACCTGAAGTTTTTACATCCTACTCCCTGTTTTATGATGATCTGCTGTCCAAAGCACAGCCGGCAGCAATGTAATATCCTCTCCGGGACGCAACCGCGCCCCGGAGTTTTTTATGCCGATTTCAATTTATCCCAAGAATGCTATTGCTATTTTCAGATTCCTGTGCTAGAATATTGCGTAGCTTGCGACATTTATTTTGGAGGTGAAAGCATGCGTACGTATTACGGTCATCTGGCCCGGGTGCTGCACGCCTGTGCAGACCAAGCAGTGACCGCCGCCCTGGCGCAGATGGATCTGACCGCAGCACAGGGCCATATTTTGGGCTACATTACCCGCCGAAAAGACCCTCCCTGCGCCCGGGATATCGAGGAGGCCTTTCAGTTGAGCCATCCCACGGTATCGGGCATTTTGTCCCGGCTGGAGCAGAAGGAATTTATCGAGCTGCGACCGGATGAACAGGATCGGCGCTGCAAGCGCATCTACATCCGCCCCAAAGGCTGGGAACTGACTGAAATCATGCACCAAACCATCCGTTCCATTGAGGAAAAGATGGTAGAGAATTTCACCGAAGAGGAAAAAGCCCAGTTTTCTGACCTGCTGCGGCGGGCCCTCGGCAATCTGGGCGGCAATCCCTGCAAACGCAAACACAAGGAGGAACCCGAACAATGATACGACGACTTGCCCGGAGCATCCGGGAATACTGGTGGGCGACCTTACTCAGCCCCCTGTGCATGATCGGCGAGGTGCGCATGGAAGTGCTGATTCCCCGAGTCATGGCTCAGCTTTATGACTACGGCATCGAACTGCAGAACATGGACGTGGTGGTGACCCGTTCCATTCAGCTGGTGATCTGTGCGCTGATGAGCCTGGCTTTTGGCGTTCTGTCCGCTATTTTCGCCTCCAAGGCCGGCACCGGTTTTGCCAAGAATCTGCGCCACGATATGTTCTACCGGGTGCAGAAGTTCAGCTTCAGCAATATTGATAAATTCTCCTCTGCTTCCATTGTGACCCGTCTGACTTCCGATGTGGCCAACCTGCAGATGACCTTCCAGATGCTGATCCGTATGGCCATCCGCTGTCCCATGATGCTGATTTTGGCGCTGACTTCCGCCTGGAACTTGAGCCCCGAACTGGCGCGGATCTATCTGTTCGTCATGCCGATCCTGGCCCTGGCCCTGATTTTGCTGACGCCTGTGGTATTTAAGATCTTTGACCGGGGTTTCCGGATGCTGGATAAACTGAATAATGTGGTACAGGAAAACATCCACGGCATCCGTGTGGTGAAATCCTTCGTCCGGGACGAAAAAGAAAATGAGAAGTTCACCGATATTTCTGCAGACCTGGAAAAGAATTTCTCCAAGGCAGAAAAGATCCTGGCCCTCAATTCCCCCCTCATGATGTTCTGCGTGTACACCTGCATGCTGGCCATCTCCTGGTTTGGCGCCCAGATGGTAGTGGCTTCCGGCAACAATCCCAAGCTGGGTCTGACCACCGGTCAGCTCTCCTCCATGTTCACCTACACCACCCAGATTCTGGGCGCACTGATGATGCTGTCCATGGTCTTCGTCATGCTGACTATGAGCCGCACGCCCCTGCGCCGCTGCAGCGAACTGCTGGCAGAGGAAGCAGACATTGTTTCCCCCGAGAAGCCTGTTACCGAAGTGGCCGACGGCTCCATCGACTTTGAAAACGTGTCCTTCCGCTACAGCAAGGATGCCCCCCACCGGGCACTGAAAGAAGTGAATTTGCACATTCCCTCCGGCGCCACCGTGGGCATTTTGGGCGGTACCGGCTCCAGTAAATCCACGCTGGTGCAGCTGATCCCCCGGCTTTACGATGTGACCGAGGGCAGCCTGAAGGTGGGCGGTGTGGATGTGAAGGACTACGATCTGGAAGTGCTGCGGGACAGCGTTGCCATGGTGCTGCAGAAGAACGTGCTGTTCTCCGGCTCCATCAAGGACAATCTGCGCTGGGGCAACAAGGATGCCACCGACGAGGAAATGATCCACGCCTGCCGCTTGGCCTGCGCCCATGATTTCATTGAGTCCTTCCCTGACAAGTACGATACCCATATCGAGCAGGGCGGCACCAATGTATCCGGCGGTCAGAAGCAGCGGCTTTGCATCGCCCGGGCCCTGCTGAAAAAGCCCAAGATTTTGATTTTGGACGACTCCACCTCCGCTGTGGATACCGCCACCGATGCCTCCATCCGCAGAGCCTTCCGGGAAGAGATCCCCGGCACCACCAAGCTGATCATTGCCCAGCGCATCGCCTCTGTGCAGGATGCGGACATGATCATTATGATGGACAACGGACAGATCAGTGATGTGGGCAGCCATGACGAACTGATGCAGCGTTCTTCCATCTATCAGGAAGTATTCTACTCCCAGCAGAAAGGAGGCGAGGAATAATGGCACATCCCCGTCATTTCTCCGGCGACGGCCGCAAAGCCAGGAATCCCAAAAAGACATTCCTCCGCCTGCTAAAATATCTGCTGAAATACAAGTTTACCATCGGCATGGTGCTGCTTTGCATTCTCGCCGCCGCTTTGGTCCAGTCCCGCAGTTCCATTATGCTGGGCACCCTGGTGGATGATTACATCCTGCCCATGGTGGCCGACCACTCCACCGATTTCCAGCCCATTGTGAAGTTCCTGATCAGTATGGCTGTGATTTTTGTCATCGGTATTCTGGCCAACTTCCTGCAGAGCTATCTGATGGTGGGCGTGACCCAGGGCATTCAGAAGAAGATCCGGGACGAAATGTTCCACAAAATGCAGAAGCTTCCCCTGCGCTACTTTGACTCCAATACCGCCGGTAATATCATGTCCCGCTACACCAGCGACATCGACACCCTGCGGCAGATGATCTCCCAATCCGTGCCTCAGACCATTTCCGCTGTGGTAACATTGGTGGTGCTGTTCATCACCATGCTGACGAAATCCTGGATCCTCACTTTGGTGAGCATGATCACCATTGTTGGCGTTTTCTTTGTCACCAAGACCCTGGCGGGCAAAGCCGGCAAATATTTTGTGGGCCAGCAGAAGAGCCTGGGCGCCGTCAACGGCTATATTGAAGAAATGATCACCGGCCAAAAAGTGGTCAAGGTCTTTAATCACGAGGAGGTTTGCAAGCAGGAATTTGACCAGCTCAACCAGGAGTTGTGCGAAAACGCCTTCTCTGCCGGCAAATTTTCCAACATGATGGGCCCCATCAACAACAATCTGGGCTATGTGCAGTATGCCATTTTGGCCATCGTGGGCGGCACCATCGCCGTTAGCAACGATGCCATCGTTGCCGCGCTGGGCATGGAGCCCGGCACGGTGATCCTCAGCTTGGGCAGTTTGATGGCCTTCATGGTTCTCTCCCGGAATTTCAATATGCCCATCAATCAGGTTTCCCAGCAGTTCAACTCCATCATCATGGCCCTGGCCGGCGCGGAGCGTATTTTCGATCTGATGGATCAGGAGCCGGAAGCCGACAACGGCTATGTTTCCCTGGTGAACGCCGAAATCAGCGAGGACGGCACCATCACCGAGACGGAAAAACACACCGGTCACTGGGCCTGGAAGCACCCCCACGGTGACGGCACTCTGACCTATACCGAACTGAAGGGTGACATCGTTATGGACATGGTGGACTTTAGCTATGTGCCGGAAAAACAGGTGCTGACGGATATTACCCTCTATGCCCATCCGGGCCAGAAAATCGCTTTCGTCGGTGCCACCGGTGCCGGCAAGACCACCATCACGAACCTTATCAACCGCTTCTACGACATCGCTGACGGCAAAATCCGTTACGACGGCATCAATATCAGCAAGATCAAAAAGCCGGACCTGCGGCGGTCTCTGGGCGTGGTACTGCAGGATGTGAACCTGTTCACCGGTACGGTGATGGATAATATCCGCTACGGCAATCTGGACGCCACTGACGAAGAATGCATCGCCGCGGCCAAGCTGGCCAATGCCCACGATTTCATCACCCGCCTGCCCAAGGGTTATGACACGGAACTGACCGGCAACGGCGCTTCCCTCTCCCAGGGTCAGCGGCAGCTGATCTCCATCGCCAGAGCCGCGGTGGCCGATCCCCCGGTGATGATTTTGGACGAAGCCACCTCCTCCATCGACACCCGCACGGAAAAACTGGTGCAGGACGGTATGGATAAGCTGATGCACGGCCGCACCGTGTTCGTCATCGCCCACCGCCTGTCCACCGTTCGCAATTCCGACTGCATTATGGTGCTGGATCACGGTCATATCATTGAGCGTGGCACCCACGAGGATCTGATTGCGCAGAAGGGCACTTACTACCAGCTCTACACCGGCGCATTTGAACTGGATTGAAGGTAAAAAACCAGGAGCAAATGATATGTACCCCCAATACTGGACACCCAGTATTGGGGGTATTTTCATGAAGTACAGCTATGAGTACAAGAAAATGTGTGTGGATCTATATCGGCAAGGGAAATGGCCGGACACGCCTGCAGGAGTAACAGCGAGAAGATT
>JBGVMD010000006.1:0-10950 GCA_045124575.1 Faecousia sp. | reverse complement strand
AAAAAACAAAAATGCTCTGCTTTTTACGGCAGAGCATTTCATTTAGTGGTGTCAAAATTCAAAGTGGTGTCAAAGTGGTGTCAGCACAATAAAGAAAACCCCGAAAACCCTTGTAAAATCAAGGCTTTCGGGGTTTTGTGTATTATTCCCACTCAATGGTGCCCACGGGCTTGGGGGTCAGATCCATGAGGACACGGTTGATGCCTTCCACCTCGGAGGTGATGCGATTCACGATCTTGTGCAGCACAGCGTAGGGGATCTCCTCGATGGTAGCGGTCATGGCGTCCTTGGTATTGACGGCGCGGATGATAGCCGGCCAGCCTTCGTAGCGCATTTCGTTCCGGACGCCAACGCTCTTGATGTCGGGAATGGCGATAAAATACTGCCAAACCTTTTCTGCCAGGCCGCAGTTGTCAAACTCCTCCCGGAGGATGGCATCGGCTTCCCGCAGGGCATGGAGTCGATCCCGGGTGATGGCACCCAGACAACGGACACCCAGACCGGGGCCGGGGAAGGGCTGACGATAGACCATAGCATGGGGCAGACCAAGAGCCTCACCCACAATCCGAACCTCGTCCTTATACAGCAGCTTGACAGGCTCCACCAGTTCCATGGCCATGTCATCCGGCAGACCGCCTACATTATGGTGGGACTTGACAGGCTTGCCGCTTTCCTTGGCCTTGATGGATTCCAGAATGTCGGGGTAAATCGTGCCCTGTGCCAGGAAATCAATGCCGTCCAGCTTTGCAGCCTCTTCGTCGAAGACTTTGATGAACTCAGCACCAATGATCTTGCGCTTGCGCTCCGGGTCGCTGACGCCCTCCAGCAGGCTCAGGAAGCGGTCAGTAGCGTCCACATAGATCAGGTTGGCATCCAGCTCCTTGCCGAACACCTCAATGACCTGCTCGCTTTCACCCTTGCGCATCAAGCCGTGATTCACATGGACGCACACCAGTTGACGGCCAATGGCCTTGATCAGCAGAGCGGCCACCACAGAGGAATCCACGCCGCCGGACAGAGCCAGCAGAACCTTCTTATCGCCTACCTGCTGCCGGACGAGCGCCACCTGCTCTTCGATAAAAGCATTGGCTAGTTCGAAATTGGTAATACGTGCCATGGTTTCGGGACGGATATTGCTGTTCATATCATTACCCTCCAAAAGTAGTATTTCTAGGGTTATTATACATAGTCCTGCTATATCTTGCAAGCATAAAATAATCCGATTTTTGACTTTTTCCCAATGGCTAAATTCAGCTTCTTGCACAGATAAATCCCCCCATAAGGAAAAGCCGCCGGCGTTTGCCGGCGGCTTGAGGGGATATGGGATTAGGTCAGCAGGTTCTGCTGGGTCTCGGCGTCGAAGAAGTGCATGACCTTGCCTTCGAAGGTCACATAGATCTGGTGGCCAAAGACCATGTTCTTACGCTGCTCGTCGTCCAGGGAGACGGTGGGCACGCGAACGATCAGCTTGTCGCCGCTCTCGGTCAGTACGTGCAGGTGCAGCTCGGAGCCCATCATTTCACTGACCTGGATGGTGCAGCAGATGGCGCCGGGGTTTTCCTTGCTGGTCAGAGTCAGGTGTTCGGGACGGACGCCCAGCACCACTTCTCTGGAAGAAACTTCTCTCTCCTTCAGCATGTCGGCCTTCTTGCCGGTGACCTCGATCTTAGCGCCGTAGGGATTGATGAAGTACTTGCCACCCTCAACCAGCAGGTTGGTGGGGAAGATGTTCATCTTGGGAGCACCGATGAACTCGGCGACGAACAGGTTCACGGGCATATCGAACACCTCAGTGGGGGTGCCGACCTGCTGGATGAAGCCGTCCTTCATGATGACGATACGGTCGCCCAGGGTCATAGCTTCGGTCTGGTCGTGGGTAACATAGATGTAGGTGGTGTCGATCTTCTGACGCAGCAGAATGATCTCAGCACGCATCTGGTTACGCAGCTTGGCGTCCAGATTGGACAGGGGCTCGTCCATCAGGAAGACCTTGGAGTCACGGACCATAGCACGACCGATGGCGACTCTCTGACGCTGACCGCCGGACAGAGCGCGGGGCTTACGCAGCAGGTACTCGGTGATGCCCAGGATCTCAGCGGCGTTGGTGACGCGGGCGTAGACCTCATCCTCTTTCATCTTCTTGATGCGCAGGGGGAAGGCGATGTTGTCGTAAACGGTCATGTGGGGGTACAGTGCGTAGTTCTGGAAGACCATAGCGATGTTGCGGTCCTTGGGCTGCAGGTCGTTGACCACTTCGCCGTCGATTTCAACAGTACCGCCGGAAATATCTTCCAGACCTGCGATCATACGCAGGGTAGTGGACTTGCCGCAACCGGAGGGGCCGACGAAAACGATGAATTCCTTGTCGGCGATGTCCAGATTAAAGTCATGAACGGCTACCACATTGTTATCATAAACTTTCTTAACATTGGTCAGTTTAATACTTGCCATTTTCTCTCACTCCTTATCGATTATCCCTTAACGGCGCCACCGGTGACACCCTCAACATAGTACTTCTGCAGGAACAGGAACAGCAGAGTTACGGGCAGGGCGACCACAACGCCGCCTGCACAGAACTGGGTGTACATATAGGGGATCTGGTCAGCAGACAGCCAGCTGTTCAAGCCAACGGCCACGTTCATACCTGCAACATTGCCCATTGCGACGTAGCGTGCAAACACGAAGTCGCCCCAGGGACCCATAAATGCAGACAGAACGGTGTAGATGACGATGGGTTTTGCCAGGGGCAGGATCACCCGGTACAGAATCTGCAGACGGGTTGCACCGTCAATACGGGCAGCCTCGTCCAGAGACTTGGGGATGGTGTCAAAGAAGCCCTTGGACACATAGTAGCCCATACCGGAGGAAGCGATGCTCACCAAAATCAGGCCGGGCAGTGCATTGGACTGGGTCAGGCCGACGCTGCCGGGGGTGAAACCCTTCAGCACGTTGTAAAGAATGATCATACCCAGCATGCCGGGGAACATGCCCAGAATCAGCATCAGCTGCATCAGGGGCTTACGCAGCTTGAAACGGAAACGGGACAGGGTGTAGCTCATGCACAGCTGGAACACGGTGACACCGATAGCGGCGCAAGCTGCAATGATAAAGGTGTTGATATACCACTTAACGAAGTTGCTGCCGCGGGCAAACAGTTCCTTGTAGTTT
This sequence comes from Faecousia sp., assembly GCA_045124575.1. Classification (GTDB taxonomy): domain Bacteria; phylum Bacillota; class Clostridia; order Oscillospirales; family Oscillospiraceae; genus Faecousia. The sequence continues at coordinate 7,782 of JBGVMD010000006.1, read as the reverse complement.
CTGAAGCCCCACTGCACAGGCAGGATGTTACCGGACATACCGGTTCTGGCGGGGTCGGACTCAAAGGACTGGAGCACGATGCACACAAAGGGGAACAGCCACACCACGGTGATCACAGCCAGCAGAACATAAATGAAGGCATTGGTGATGGTGTTGGTGGCCTTGATGCCCAGATGGCGCTTGGCGTGAGGAGGCAGGGTGGGAATATCTCTTTTCTTACTCATTGGAAATCCTCCTCATTCTTGGTAGAAGGCATTACGTTGTAGACAATCAGGGAGATACCGGCGACCACAACGAACACGATGATACCGATAACAGATGCCATGTTATAGGCGGCAGCGGGGTTGGCCTGGGTGGTCATCTTGAACAGCCAGGTGATCAGCAGGTCGGTGTGACCGGGCGTACCGGGAATGCCGGCGGCATTCAAATTGGTGGGGCCACCACCGGTCAGCAGGAAGATAACATTGAAGTTATTCATGTTGCCGATGAAGCTGGTCAGCAGGTAAGGACCGGTGACGAACAGCATATAGGGCAGGGTAATCTTGGTGTACTGCTTCCACACACCGGCGCCGTCCACCTTGGCGGACTCATACAGGTCGGCGGGGATGTTCATCAGAATACCGGTGGCCATCAGCATCAGGTGGGGAATACCGATCCAGATGTTAATGAGGATGACCGATACTCTGGCCCAGGTCTTATCCGTCCAGAAGGGCAGAACATTGACGGTGTCCTTGATCCAGCCCCACTCCTGCATCTTTGCAATCCAGCCCCAGTCGGTCAGCAGGCCGTTGACGATACCATTGGCGGCAAACATCTTGGAAACATACAGCAGGGAGATGAACTGGGGAATTGCAATGGTCATAACCAGGCAGGTACGCCAGAACTTCTTGCCATGGATACCCTTCTTGTTGATGACCATGGCCACGCCCATGCCCAGGAAGTAGTTGGAGAAGGTGGCAAAGAATGCCCAAATAAGCGTCCAGGACAGAACTTCACCCAGGGTGGCGCTGTACTGGGTATTGCCATCGCCCCAGGAGAGCATTGCGTTCCAGTTGTCCATGCCGACCCAGTCAAAGAGGTTATTGATGTAACCATCGTGCAGGGAGTCGTAGTTGGTGAAAGCCACCAGGATCATGAAGACGATGGGCATAACGGTAAAGATCAGAATGCCCAACAGGGGCAGGGACAGCAGGGTGGCGTGGAACTTGTCGTCCACCAGGCTGCGCAGATCATCCTTGCCGGATTTCAGTTTCTTGCCGGAGGCAAGAATCTGCTGGGAGATTTTATTCTGCTTCACATTGACCCGCCAGGTAAAGATCATACCGATAATAAAGAAAATCGTCAGAATACCGTACAGCAGAATTTTGAAGGAATTATCGTGGTAGATGGTAACGGGCACTTCATAAATGGGGTCCATATAGGTTTCGGGACCCTGGACGCCTAAGCTGGGCAGCTGTGCCAGCCAGCGAGCGCCAGCCAATACCATATATCCAATGAAGACGATCTCCATTAGCAAAAACAGCAGGCCACGCAGGATCTGGCCCCGGGCTAGGCTACCAAAGCCCATGATGAAGAAAGAAATGCGGGTTTTCCAGTCACCATTCTTGAAGGTGAGGAAGATATCAGTAAATTCAGACGCAACACGCTTGCCGAACTTGACAAACGCTCTGCCGATAGATTTGATGCCGTTCCAGATGCCCGTGGGAATGCCAACGATCAGGCACAGCAGGGTATACAGGAACCGATGCCACTTCGGCAATCTTAAGTACTCGAGATCACTGTATTTTTTCATGAACATCCCTCTTTTGAAAAAGGGTCGGAGCCCAATGAACTCCGACCCTTCATGGTTCTAATGATTTACTTTAACAGCGTGTCAAACTTAGGCGGCAACCACGGAGATCAGGCCGGTGGTGGGGTTGAATACGATGTAGTAAGTACCGGCAGCAACACCCAGCTTGGTCAGAGTGACATTGGGGCCATTGCTGGCAGCAGTGCCATCATCGTTCATGCCGAAGTTGTTGTCCCAGCTCTTGCCCTGACGGACCTTGAACTCAACGCCGTCAGCAATCTCGTAAGCCTCGTTGGACTTCCAGGTGCCGTCAGCCTGCTGGGTCATGGCCAGGTCGGTGTCCCAGTTGGTGCCACCGATGGCGCCGATCAGGGTCCAAGCATTCCGAACCTCGTCGGACATGGTGAACAGAGCTGCCATAGAAGCCTCGTAGTTGGCCAGGGCCTCGTCAATGGCCATGCCCTCCTTGATGGAGGAGGTGATGACCTTGGCGATGTCCCACCAGGAGCCGTGGATCTGGCCCTGAGGACGGCAGAATGCCTTCTGAGCGTACATAGCCTTCAGATGAGGTGCGTTCTTAAACTCCTCAGTCTGCTGAGCCTTCAGGTTGGAGGGACCCCAACCAATCTTCTCGTTGGTCAGACGCTCCATCTGGCAGTCGTAACCAGTCAGGTACTGAGCCAGCTGGTTCAGAGCAGCGGCCTTCTTGGCGTCCTGCTGGGGCTTAACACCCATCAGCTTACAGCCCTTGAAGCCGGACAGCTGGTAGGACTGGCCACCCACCTCGAAGGAGGGCAGAACAGCAACACCCAGGTTGTCGCCCAGCAGGCCCTTGGCGTTGCCGTAGTTCCAGGTACCGGAAACGACAGCGGCGGAGGGGATAGCAGCCTCGAAGTCGGTGGTAGCGGAGGAGTTGACATAGCACTTGGAAGTAACCAGCTTCTTCAGACCTTCAGCGGCGATCTTGCCGGCATCGGAGTTGAAGTTGTCATCGACGGATTTGAAATTCTTGCCATCCTCGGCCATGGTCCACTCGGAGATACAACCGGTGGCAAAGAAGAAGGCGGGGAGGTACCAGGAGTTCTCCAGCTCGAAGGAGAAGTTCTTGCCGGCCTTTTCACAGGCGGCGATGATGGCCTCCAGGGACTTGGCATCCTCATCGGAGATGACGGACTTGTCGTAGTACAGGAAGTAGCCGTTGTCGGAAGTCATGGGATATGCGTACAGTTCCTCGCCGGAAGTGGCAGCAACAATAGCATCCGGATCGTTGTTGGCCTTGACCCACTCAGCAGCGGTGGGACCCAGCTTAGCCAGAGCACCAGCCTGGATCAGACGGGCAGCCTGGTCCTGAGCAAAGCCAAAGATGTCAGCGCCGGCTTCCACGTCAGTGGTCATGTTGCTGGCAGCGTCGCCTTCACCAACAGGCTCAACGGTAGCGTTGATCTTAATGCCCATAGTGTTGGTCTTGTTGAAGTTGTCGATCTGAGTCTTGGTCAGGTCAACGATGTTTTCAGCGACCCAAACCTTAACGTCGTAGGTACCAGCCAGATCATTGGTCTGGGGGTTGGAAGGATTGGTGGGATCCTTGGGGCCGCATGCTACCAGACCCAGCATCATAACCAGGGCCAGCAGCATTGCAATGATTTTCTTCATTTCTGTTTTCCTCCTAAAATATGTTGGTGCTGTTTTTCGCACTTTTGACATTTTACCAATTGTTGATATATTTGTCAATAGTATGCGAACTCAAAAATCATTTTTGTAACATGTGACAAAATCTGTCGCTGCATCGGGGGGGATAGAACCCTCAAAATCTGCTTTTTACCCCTTGACAAACAGATAAAGAAATATGGAGGCAAGAAACAGCCCCTCTGAAATTTTTCAGAGGGGCTGTTATACGCTTACTTCAGCAAAACACTGGTCTTGCCTGCGATGGTGAGGGTGCTTCCTTTGAGGGTTGCGCTGCCGGCGCCGATGGCTTCCAACAACGTGTCCGCCTTCAGAGAGCAGGTGGACAGATCAATGGTCATCTCCTCATCGCCCACATTGTGCAGCAGAATCCACTGCTGGCCTTCATAGGTAATGACGAAACCGCCCAGTTCCTGACTGCCGCAGTCTGCCTTCTCATAATCTCCCCGGGCAATGGCAGGATAGGTGTGCCGAATGGTCAGAAGACGGCAGTAATGGCGCAGGAGACTATTTTCGTCCTCCAACTGCTGCAGCACATTGGCCTTGACCTGCTTGTCGGCGGGATAGGTGCTTCCCACAGGATTGCGGACATCATCGTCACCCCAAAGCATGGCCAGCCGGCGGTTGGCATCTGTCATGGCAGCGCCGCGGGAACCCTTCATACCAATTTCCTCACCGTAGTAGATCACGGGAGAGCCGGGGGCCAGCAGGTAGAGGTTTGCCACCATCATTCGCTGACTGTCAAAGAGGAAAGTGCCGGCGATACGGTCCTGATCGTGGTTTGCCAGGAAGAACATGGGCATGCCATCGCTGTTTGCCTCCAGCACACGATCCTGATAGGAGGAAACATATCCGGTGAGACTGCCAATATCATTGCCCTTGGCGGTGCTGGCGAAAACACCTTCGTTGGAGGAAGTGGTGAAGTTGAAGCAGTTGAGGGCCTTATAGTATTGCAGCACATCACCGTCGCCGGACCAGCATTCGCCCACGCAGTAGACATCGGGATTGATCTTTTTCAGTTCCTCCATGTACCACTGCCAGAATTCAATGGAGCGGGGGTTATCATTATAATATATATATTTGACAGCATCGAAACGGAAACCGTCAATGCCCATCTCCAAATAATACTTGGCCACATCCAGTACAGCCTGCCGTACATCGGGATTGTCATAGTCCAGTTCCGGCATTTCGTTGGAGAAGTTGCCTTCATACCACCAGTCGGTACTGCCCAGCCGGTGGTAGGTACGACCCTTTTCTCGTTCGCTGGTGGTGGCGCAGGTATAGAAATTGTAGTAGGGGTTCTCGGTATCACCGTCGATGCGGGCCTGCTTGAACTTGAGGAACCATTCATGCTGGGTAGAGGTGTGGTTAATGGCCAGATCCAGAATCAGCTTTACATTCCGGCTGTGACACAGCTCGGCCAGTTCCTTCAGATCCTCCTCTGTGCCGAAGCGCCAGTCCACCTTGTAGTAGCTCTTGGCGTCGTACTTGTGATAAGAAGGGGAGGAGAAGATGGGGGACAACCAGATGCCTTGCACGCCCAGGCTGGTTTCGGAATTCATGTTGCCGTCGTTGAGGTAGTCAAAGCGGTTGATGATACCCCGCAGGTCGCCAAAACCGTCGCCGTTGGAGTCGGAGAAAGAACCGACGAAAATCTGGTAGAAGGTGCGATAGTTATCGTTGACAGGGTCAGGCGTGTTTACCGGGCCGGACGTGGTATCCGCCGGGGTCTGGCAGGCGGCCAGCATCAGCAGCATAGCCACTAGAAGCGCGGCACATATGCAGCGCAGGGATTGCTTTTTCATAAATCGTACTCCTTTTGATTGCTTGCTGAATGGTAATTCGTTATTAGTTCCTTAGAGAATTAAGCTGGGCATCGTCGATCTTGCCCCAGGCATTGGGACCGCTGCACTTGACATAGATGCCAACCACGATGCTGTCGCCTTCATTGTATGTAATGTTGTCAATGACGGCGGTGTGCCACTCGTTGTAAACCGTGATGGTGCTGTTTGCGGTGGCGACGATCTGGTCATTGATCTTCACATAGGCATAAATCTCGGTGGTACCGCCGTCGCCGCCCATGATGGAAATTTCATAGCGGTAATTGCCGCCGGGGAGATCCTGCACTTTCTGCTCCAGCGTAAATTCCACGCAGTCTGCACCCTCGCCCCAGAAGTGGTAGTGCTTATTGCCGGTGATGGAGTCGGATGCCTTGTCCTCCACATAGAACTGGTTAAAATTCTTTAAGGCGGTGGCGGTCCAGCCGGCTTCGTCCTCTTCAAAGCTCCAGTTGGTGAGGAAGTTGTATTCCACCATGGAGACATAGCAGGTGGCATCCATGCCGCCGGCAGTACCCTTGACGGTGTACTTTTTCACTCCGCCAGACTTCATGGCGTTCCTGTCGATGTCCTGCCACTGCACGGCGATGGCTTGCTTGGAATTGTCCAGCATAATAGCATTTACGGTGTCCGGCAGGATGATGTCGCCATTCAAATCGAAAATCAGATTCACATCTTCAATGGCGTCCGCCTTGTTTTCTACCACATTGCCATTTTTTACAAGACCAAACACTTTCAAGGATTCCAGGGCATTGCCGTTGGCATCGAAGAAGGCCTGGTTGTCCACGGCGCAACCGCCATACCACTGACCCGCATCCTTGGGGTCATACCCGGATGCGTAGGAGGAAGCCCAGCCGGAGCCATAGCGCTCCCATTTGGCGGAATTTTCTTCCCAGGAGTTTTGTCCCACAGAGATCCAGGTGCCTTCCCAGTAGAACACGCCGATGCCATTGGTGGTTTTGTTGACCATGGTGTCGATCACATCCCGCACCAGATTGGCCTGACCCTGAACAGTCAAGGGATACTTGTTGGTGCCATCCGAACCTTCGCCGATGGTGTTGCCGTTAAAATCGGTGTCATCGGGGGTATAAGCATAGGAGGTTTCCGCTACCATCACTTTCTTTCCGTATTTGGTGGCAATGTCGGAGAGGATGGAGGCAAGGTTCTCCAGCGTACCGTGCCAGTAGGGATAATAAGAGGAAGCGAACACATCGTAGTCCACGCCGTAGTAATCCAGCTTAGAAGCGTAGCTGGCATAACGATCCTCAGTTTCGGGGTTTGCAAAATGTAATGCCACCAGTGCATTGGGGAAAACTTCCCGGACAGCTTTGGAACCTGCCTGCATCAGACTCTGAATATTGAACCAGATCTTTTCGCCGCACATATAGCCGTTGGTTTCGTTGCCCACCTGAACCATGCCCACGTCCACACCGGCCTTTTTCAGCTTCTTCAGACAATCAGCGGTGTACTGATACACAGCCTCGCTTTTTTCTTCGATGCTCATGCCTTCCCAGGCCTTGGGCACCATCTGCTTGCCGGGATCTGCCCAGAAGTCGGAGTAGTGGAAGTTCACCAGCAGCTTCATGCCGGCTTTTGTGGCTCGCTTACCGATTGCAATGGCGTTGTCAATGTCGCAGTTGCCGCCGCCATAGCCCTTTCCGTCAGCATTGAAAGGATCGTTCCAAACTCGCACGCGGATGTAGTTGATGCCGTTGTTGCTGAGAATTTCGTAAACATCTTTCTCTGTTCCGTCAAAATCATAATATTTCACGCCGCTGTTTTCCAGCGCAGGAACGCAGGAGGCATCCATACCCATGATAAAATCATCCGGCAGGTTTTCTACCTTCTGCACATACAGGGAATCCGAAGTCACGTTGAGCTCCTTTCTTGCCGGCTCGGCATCGCAGGCGGTAAAAATCAGTGCCGCCAAAAGCACCAGAGTAAAAAAACGAAAACAGTGTGTTCTCTTCATTCAAATCTCCCTTCCGTTACCGTAATTGGTATTCCAACACATTATAACACAAAGGGCGTTGTCCGTCGATATGGTTTTTTTATTTTGCATCAATTTTGAAAGATTCTCCGGAAGGGCGTGTGGGAATGCGGGCTGTTTTTTGGGGGGAGGAGCCCTCTTATTTTTACTAAAAAAATAATTTGTAAAAACTTGAAAAAAGCTATTGACAAAATAGGCAACCCGCGCTATAATACTCAAGCGCCTGGACGATTAGCTCAGCTGGCTAGAGCATCCGCTTGACGTGCGGAAGGTCATAGGTTCGAGTCCTATATCGTCCACCAAAAAGAAAAACCACACCGAAAGGTGTGGTTTTTCTTTTTCGGTAAGGTATTAGAGATAGGGCTCGAACAAATCTAAATGCAACAGTCCGGTGGACTGTTGCTGACCGCCAGCTGGATGGTGGTCAAACAATGATTAAATCGAGTCCTATATCGCTCCTATATTCCCATGTGGCCCCC
>JBGVMD010000005.1:0-18372 GCA_045124575.1 Faecousia sp. | reverse complement strand
GGAAATTCCTGGACGAGGATCTGTACAGCGCCTTGCGCTATGCTGCCAATGACGAAAAGACCGATAAGAAAATGTATGTCAGCGCCATCAACTGCCCCAAGCAACTGGCCTATGAAACCATGATGGACACCAAGCGCCGCTATGGAAAGCTGGGCGGCAATGTGGCTTATCACGGATTCCAAAGCTTTAAGACCGGTGAGGTGACGCCGCAGGAGGCACACACCATCGGCATGGAAACCGCCCGGCGGATGTGGGGTGATGATTATGAAATCGTGGTTACCACCCACCTGAACACGGATAACATCCACAACCATATCGTTGTGAACTCCGTGTCTTTCCGCACGGGAAGGAAGTTTGAAAACCATATTTCTGACCACTACCGCCTACGGGAGATCTCCGATGCCATATGCCAGGAATATGGAAAATCTGTGCTTAAGAACGCCAAATTCTATGGTGGTGAAAAGGGCGCATACTGGGTGCACAAGAATGGCGGCATGACCCACCGCGATATCCTACGCCGGGACATCGACGAGGTGCTTTCCAGGGTATCCACTTACCGTGCCTTTTTTGAGTATTTGGAGAAGCTGGGATATGAAATCCGGGGCGATATAGAAAGTCCCAACTGCGCTGTGATAGCGGAAGGCTGGCAGCGCCCGGTGCGCCTAAAAAGCTTAGGCGCAAAGTACACCCCGGATGCTATCTATGACCAGCTGATGCGAAATCAGCGCAAGCCGGAACTGTTTTGGATAGAAATGCCGGAACGATCCCGTGCGCCGCTGCTGATCATAGAGTATCATCTCCGTCAGGCTGGCAAGATGGACGGCCTGCAGCTGACCTTTGCTATTTTTACCGAACTGCTGAAGATCTGCACCGGCAATAACCTACTGGCTGAGAATAAGCACCTGCCACTGTCCCCGCTGCTGCGGGAGGAGGTACGAAAGCTGGACAAATATATTGAGGACTACAAGTTCCTCTGCGACTGTCACATTGACACCGCAGAGGAGCTTTTTGCGTTCCGGGAAGATATTGATGCCCAGATTGATCAACTGAAAGCAGAAAGGGAGCACATCCGCAATAAGATCCGCCGTGCGCCGGAATCTGAAAAGCTGGAATTGAAGCTGCAGGCAAAAGCCGTCACCCAAATGATGGAACCGCTGCGGAAACAGCAGCGAAGCGCCAAGCGCATTGCAGAGCGCAGTATTCCAAAAGTAGAAAACCTGCTTGCCATGGAGCGGCAGCAGGAGACCGAAGTTACACGAACGAGAACAAGAAATGGAAGGAGCTATGAACGATGAAAGAAACAAGAGCAGAGTATCTGCCTATTCAGAAATTGAGACCCTTTGAGGGACATCCCTTTAAGGTGACAGACAACGAGGAAATGGATCAGCTGGTTTGGAGTGTGTTGACCCAAGGCCTGCTGACACCGCTGGTGGTCAGACCGCTACCCAATGGTGAATATGAGGTAATCTCCGGACACCGGCGCTTACACGCATGCAAGAAAGCAGGAATCGAAACGGTTCCTGCCTTAATTACGGATATGGATCGGGATGCTGCAGCCATTGCGTTGGTGGATAGCAACCTCCACCGGGAGAAGATTCTGCCCAGTGAAAAAGCGTTTGCCTACAAGATGAAAATGGATGCACTTAGCAGACAAGGAAAACGGACGGATTTAACTTTGTCGCAAAATGCTACGAAGTTGGATACCGCTGCAGAAATTGGAAAAGCACAGGGTGAAAGTCGGGATATGGTCTATCGGTGTATTCGGTTAACCCACTTAATTCCGGAACTGTTGCAGAAAGTAGATGAAGGAAAAATCGCTTTTACCCCGGCGGTACATCTTTCCTACCTCTCCCCGGCAGAGCAAGGGTGGGTGTTGGATGAGATGGAACGCAATGATTGTACCCCTTCCGTTGGACAGGCTTACCACCTTAAGGAACACAGCATGGCAGGCACACTGACCAGAGATTTTGTGGCGGGGCTTATGAGCCAGGAGAAAGCCAACCAAAAGGAACGGTTGAAGATCCCTATGGAGCGCATCCGCAAATACTTCCCTAAGCACTACACCACCGCACAGATGGAAGATGCAATCGTAAAGATGTGTGAGGCCCAGTTCCGTAGACGGACCGACAGGGATGCTCGCTGAGGGGGTGACGCCTATGCCCGAACAGATTTCCCAGGAGCAGATCGTAGAAGTCACCACACAGAATGCCGAGGATTACGGTGCACAGCTTCCGGAGCATGTCATCCTCCGTTTTGCCCGGTTCTTACTACCCAAAATTCAAGAGGATTTGGAAAAGAAAGATGAATAAACACCCGGATGGCAGCAGGTTTCGACCTGCTGCCATCCACACAATAGAAGCCAAACACGCAAAATATTAAAATAAATGCAAAGGAGGAATCGTATGAATGCAGTGATTTATGCTCGATATTCTTCAGACCGCCAACGAGAAGAATCTATCGAAGGTCAGCTTCGTGAATGTACGGACTACGCGATGAAGAATAATCTGACCTTAATTGGCACCTATGTGGACCGGGCATTGTCTGCAAGAACGGCAGACAGACCGGACTTTCAGCGAATGATCGCAGACAGCGCCAAAGGGTTATTTGATGTAGTGCTGGTATGGAAATTGGACCGCTTCTCCCGCGATCGCTATGACAGCGCCCACTACAAGCATGTGCTGAAAAAGAACGGTGTCCGGGTAATCTCCATTAAGGAGAATATCTCCGATGGTCCGGAAGGCATTATTCTTGAATCCATGCTGGAAGGCTATGCAGAGTATTACTCGGCAGAGCTTGCGCAGAAGATCCGCAGAGGTCAGCATGACAATGCTATGAAATGTATGAACAACGGCGGCAACATCCCACTAGGTTACTATGTAGATAAAGCAACAGGTGTTCTTGCCCCAGATCCGATAACCGAACCTTTGGCTGTTGAGATTTTCTCACGCTATGCTAACGGAGAGCGAATCAGCGATATCAAAAGAGATTTGGAGGCACGGGGTATCCGGTCTAATCGTGGTAACCCTTACTCTGTCGGTAGCTTGAGTAATCTGCTCAAGAACCGTAAGTACATCGGTGAATACAAGTATGGCGATGTCATTACCCCGGATGGCATTCCGGCGATCATAGACAAAGAATTATTTGAAAGGGTGCAAATGCGTATGGCAGCAAACAAGAAGGCCCCGGCACGGGCGAAAGCGGAAGAGGAATACTTGCTTACAACAAAGCTATATTGTGGTGACTGTGGGCGGCTGATGGCCGGAGAAAGCGGCAAAGGCTGCAAAGGGATCGTTTACCACTACTACAAATGCAGTGGTGCTAAACGGCGGCTTGGGTGTAAGAAGAAAGCCATCAAAAAGCACTGGATAGAGGAAACGGTTGTAAAGCTGACTGTCTCCAAAGTACTGACGGACGAGGCTATCGACCGCATTGCAGATGCCATCCTGGTCATGCAGGAACAGGGAGATACCATGACACCAGTACTGAAGCAACAGTTGCAGCAGTGCGAAGCTGAGATCCGCAATGTGATGAAAGCCATCCGTCAGGGCATCATCACCGAAACCACCAAAGAGTGTTTGGAGGATCTGGAAACCCAGCGAGATACTTTGAAGACCAGTATCCTGCAACTGCAGTTGGAACGCCGTAAGTTCACCAAGGAAGAGATTGTGGATTGGATCAGCAAATATAAGTACGGCAACATCAATGACCTTGATTACCGAAAAGAAATCATCGATACTTTTGTAAATTCCGTCTTCGTATATGACGACAAACTGGTACTCACCTACAATTACAAGGACGGAACCGAGACCTTGACCCTGCAAGAAATTGAATCTACTTTAAGTTCGAATTTAACTAGTATGTGTCCACCATGAAATAATCCCCACCCATTCGGGTGGGGATTATTTCATGGTGGAAGAGGAGATTCGAAAAAATAAATGCAACAGTCCTGTGGACTGTTGCTCGCCGCCGGTCTCGACGGCGGCGACACCATGATTAGACGAATCTCCTCAAGTCCACCATAGAGAACCTAAATCGAACTTCTCGATTTAGGTTCTCTTTTTTGCTTGTGTGGGGTAATTGCTTTTAGCCGCAGAAGCTCTTGAGGGTTTGATGGTGCCCAAAGTGCGTACGACAGCTTAGAAATAGAATATCTCCTCGAACTGCTTGTCCAGGGCGATGCACAGGATTAGGGCCAGTTTCGCTGTGGGGTTGAACTGACCGGTTTCAATAGAACTGATGGTATTCCGGGAGACACCCACCAGATCGGCCAGCTGCTGTTGCGAGAATCCTTTTTCTGTCCGGGCCTCTTTCAGCCGGTTTTTTAGTACCAGTTTTTCGTCCATACTTAAAGCACCGCAAAAAGAATCATGATTATCACATAGGAAACCGCGCAGAACAATTCAAGAACTGCCATGATCAGCTTGGAACGCTTCTTCGTCTTAAGGTATTTGTACAAATCGCTGCTGCCTTCCATGGCGAAATACACGATCCATGCACCACGTCCAAGATCCCGGTTTTGCAGCACAAATTCTGCAAGTAATACCACCAAAATGCAGACAATCAGTCCGACGGCCTTTCCAAGCTGGGCTGCCTGCTCCTTGATGGACTGTTCCCACTCATCTGGCTGCCCTTCGTTCTCATTACGGCTCATTTGCAGAATCTGATCTTTATCCATATACATACCTCCTTGCCTTAATTGCCAAGTTTACTTTGCACACCTACAGTATATACTTGCCAAGTAAACTTGTCAATGCTTTTTGCAAAGTTTTCTTGGCAAAAGTATGGAGGTTAGAGTGGCATGGCGAGGAACCGGTCTCGACGGTGGCGACACCATGATTAGACGAATCTACACAAGTCCCTTTCCAAGTATACGCTCCTCATATTGATTTTCCTATCGCAAAAAGCTATAATAAAGGCAACAAAACGGAGGTGTATCCCTATGGAACGATATTGCGATCTGCACACCCATTCTGTCTTTTCAGACGGCACCTATACCCCTGCACAGCTGCTGCAGGAGGCAGAGGAGAAAAAGCTAACGGCCATCGCACTGACTGACCACAACACTGTGGCGGGCCTGCCGGATTTTCTGGCGGTGCAGAGTCGGGTGGAGGCAGTGCCCGGTGTGGAGTTTTCCACAGACTATAATGGCACGGAACTGCACATACTGGCATTGTACCTGAAAACCGAGTATTTCTCTCAGGTGACGGATCTGATGAATGACTACAATCGCCGTAAGGATCAGAGCAATGCGGATTTGGTGGCCAAACTGAATCACATCGGCTATGAGATCAATTACGACAAAATTAAAGCCTCCACGCCTAAGGGTCAGGTGAACCGGGCGCTGATCGCAGCGGAGCTGACGGCGCTGGGCTATACGGCCTCTATTCAGGATGCATTCAAGCGTCTGCTCAGCCCCAGGCATGGCTATTATGTGCCCCCCCGCCGGCATACGCCCAAGGAAATTTTGAGCATGATTGGGGATCTGGGGGCAGTGTCGGTGCTGGCGCACCCTTATCTGAATTTGAAGCAGGAGGAACTGACGGTATTTTTGCAGCAGGCAGTGCCTCAGGGATTGCAGGGTATGGAAGTGTTTTATTCCACCTATGACGATGCCACCACCGCTTTGGCATTGGATACGGCGGCCGCCTTTGGACTGAAGAAAAGCGGCGGCAGCGATTTTCACGGCGCAAACAAGCCGGACATCCGCTTGGGCGAGGGCAGGGGAGGCTTGCGAGTCCCTTCTGCCTGGCTGGAAGAATTGAGAAAAGCGTAAAGATCACAGGCGACTGCCATTTGGCAGCCGCCTGTGCCTGTACTTTTTTGCTTTTTTTATTCTCATTAAAAAATAATTCAAATATGTGTAGATTTTTGTCTCAAACTGTGGTATAAATATTTAGTGATAGTAAAGTGTGTTAGTATCGCTTTTTATGCCATGAAGGCGATCCCCAAAGCGAAAGGTTTGATTTTCCCTATGATCTACGATTTGCAAAAAGCCAGTTTGCTGAAGCGGGCCGCGGCGTTTCTGCTGGATTTCATTTTGATCGTGGTGCTGGCCACCGGCATCGGCATGGTGCTGTCGGCGGTGCTGAATTACGATAGCTACAATGAGGCACTGACTCAGTGCCAGACCGTTTATGAAACCAAATATCAGGTATCCTTTGATTTAAGCCAGGCGGATTTTGCAGCCATGACGGAGGCAGAACAGAAATACCTCAACGATGCCTATGCCGAATTTGCCAAGGACCCGGTGGCCATATACAATTACAACATGGTCATCAATCTGTCCCTGGTGATCCTGTCTTTGGCGGTTCTGGCGGCTTATCTGGCGCTGGAGTTTGCTGTGCCGCTTCTGTTTGGCAATGGTCAGACCCTGGGCAAGAAAATGTTCGGCATTGCGGTGATGAAGGAAAACGGCGTCAAGATCAACACCATTAGCCTGTTTATCCGCACCCTGCTGGGTAAGTACACCTTTGAAACCATGATCCCCCTGCTGCTGATGCTCATGATTTTCTGGAATGCTATCGGCATTGTGGGCCCCATCGTGATTTTTGGTATCCTGGTAGTGGAAGTGGTGCTGATGATCACTTCTAAGACCAATTCCACCATCCACGACAAACTGGCCCAGACTGTGGTGGTGGATATGCACAGCCAGATGATCTTCACCAGCGATCTGGAGATGCAGGCTTACAAGGCCCGCGCACACGAGGAAATGGTGAAGAAGCAGCCCTATTAAGGCAACACCGTGCCAGGTGCACGTTGCACATAACGAGACAAAACAAAATAATTTTATATAAGAAAGGGAATTGTATGAAAGTTGTTTTGGAAAATTTGACAAAGGTCTTCCCCAGCCGGGACAAGAAGTCCGGTCAGGAGGTCGTGGCCGTCAATGACTTTACCTTCGAGATCCCCGATGGTAAACTGATCGGCCTGCTGGGTCCCTCCGGCTGTGGCAAGTCCACCACGCTGTACATGATCAGCGGCCTGCAGAAGCCCACCAGCGGTAAGATCTTCTTTGGCGATGACGATGTGACGGAGCTGTCCACTGAGAACAGAGGCATTGGTTTGGTGTTCCAGAACTATGCGCTGTATCCCCACATGACCGTCAAGCAGAACATCCTCTTCCCCCTGCAGAACCTGAAGGGTGCAGACAAGATGAGCAAGGAAGCCATGCTGGAGCGTGCCCACTGGGCAGCCAAGCTGGTGCAGATCGACGAGCTGATGGACCGCAAGCCCAGCGAAATGTCCGGCGGTCAGCAGCAGCGTGTGGCCATTGCCCGTGCGCTGGTCACGATGCCCCGTGTTCTGCTGCTGGACGAGCCTCTTTCCAACCTGGATGCCCGTCTGAGATTGCAGACCCGTGAAGAGATCCGCCGCATCCAGCGCGAGACCGGCATCACCACCATCTTCGTTACCCACGACCAGGAAGAAGCCATGTCCATTTCCGACCAGATCGTGGTTATGAAGCTGGGTGTTGTGCAGCAGATCGGTGCTCCTCAGGAGGTTTACGACAACCCCGCCAACCTGTTCGTTGCCAAGTTCCTGGGCACTCCTCCTGTCAACGTGTTTGACGGCTGTGTCAAGGGCGGCAAGCTCTTTATTGGTGAGGATGCTGTCATGGATGTGCCCGGCGTTGCTGATCAGGAAGTGATCGTGGGCGTTCGTCCCGAAGGCTTTGAACTGGATCCCAATGGCCCCCTGCACTGCCAGCTGAACAACGTGGAAGTTATGGGTCGTGACTCCAGCATCGTTTCTAACCATCCCGCTTCTCAGAACCCTGTGGTTCGTTCCATCATCGACGCCGACAACAAGGTCGATACCACCAATGAAATCGTCAGATTCAGCCTGAAGTCCCATAAGGTATTCGTATTCAATAAGGAGACCGAGGAAAGAATCCGTTTTGAGGTGAAGTAATATGGTCGATAATAAACAACAGTGGAAAGCCTGGCTGTATTTGTCGCCGGCGATCGTTCTGCTGCTGGTGTTCACCGCATGGCCCATTGTCAATACCCTGCGTATGGCCTTCCTAGAAGGCTACAGTGGTTTGCAGGCCATGGGCGGCAGAACCTTTGAATTCGGTCTGGGCAATTTCCTGACCGTTATCAAGTATAAGCGTTTCCTGCAGTGTTTGAAGAACACCTTCATTCTGTGTGTGGCTACTGTGCCGATCTCCACCGCTCTGGCTCTGCTGATCGCCGTGGCACTGAACTCTATTAAGCCTCTGCAGAAGTTCCTGCAGACCATCTTCTTCCTGCCTTATGTGACCAACTCCATCGCCATCGGCATGGTGTTTGCTACCATGTTCAACATCATCGGCCTGCGTGCTGACGGTGTAAACGCAGATACTTGGGGCATTGTCAACACTGTGATTCAGTTCTTTGGCGGCGAGCCCATCAACTGGATCAACCCCGGTTCTGGTTACTGGCCCAATATGATCGTGATGATCGTCTACATCGTTTGGAATGCGCTGCCCTTTAAGATCCTGGTCCTGCTGGGTGGCCTGCAGAGCATCAACAAGCAGTACTATGATGCTGCTAAGGTAGACGGTACTTCCCGCACCAGAGTGCTGACCCGCATCACGGTGCCGCTGCTTTCTCCCATGCTGGCCTATGTTATCATCACCGGCTTTATCGGCGGTTTCAAGGAGTATTCCAGCATCGTCGGTATCTTCGGCGACAAGATGGGTCCTGCCCACGATGCCGGCCGCCTCAACACCATGGTCGGTTTCGTTTACGACGCACTGGAGGGTGACTTCCAGGGTCGTGCCAGTGCTGCCGCGCTGATTCTGTTCGGCATCATTCTGGTGGTTACGTTCATCAACAACACCTTCATTAAGAAGCATGTTCACTATTAAGGAGGTGCCTACAATGTCTAACAATGAAAAAGTCATGAAGGCACAGGACCTGCAAAAGGTCAACACTGCCAACAAAGTGAGCAAAATCCTGGTCAAGGTTGGTGTTTACACCTTCCTGGGCATTATGGCGCTGATCGTTTTGTTCCCCTTCTACTGGATGATCATCTCCTCTCTGAAGACCCTGGCTGAATACCGTCAGCCTACCCCCACCTTCTGGCCCAAGCTGATTATGTGGACCAACTATAAGGAAGCGTTTTCTACCGCAAACCTTAGCACCCTGTTCATGAACACTGCCTATGTGGGTATCGTTTCTACGATCCTGTCCCTGGTGGTCACCGTGCTCAGCGCCTTTGCTTTTGCTCGCTTGGAGTTTAAGGGCAGAGAGGCCCTGTTTGGTTTGCTGCTGGCTACCATGATGATCCCCGGCGAGCTGTTCACCATTACCAACTATCTGACCGTCAGAGACCTGGGCTGGATGAACTCCTTTGAGGCTCTGATCATTCCGTTCCTGGTGAGTGTGTTCTACATCTACCTGCTGCGTCAGAACTTCCTGCAGATCCCCAATGAGTTGTATCTGGCTGCCAAGGTGGACGGCTGTAGTGATCTGAAGTACCTGTGGAAGGTTATGATCCCCCTGGCACTGCCCACCCTGATCTCCATCACCATTTTGAAGATGATGGGCGCATGGAACTCCTACATTTGGCCCAACCTGGTCGCCAAGGAGTCCATCCCGCTGATCACCAATGGTCTGCGCAACGCATTCTCCGATTCCACCGGCGATGTCAATTACCCCGTGCAGATGGCGGCTGTCGTCATCGTGTCCGCACCCTTGTTCATGGTGTTCCTGTTCCTGCGTAAGTATATTATGGCAGGTGTCAGCCGCAGCGGCATCAAGGGTTAATGTCTTCGTTAACAGGCGGACGTGTCCAGCCCGCCTGTAACATAATTATTCAAAGGAAGGAAACAACAAAAACTATGAAAAAGAGAGTTTTCGCACTGTGCCTGATGGCTGCTATGCTGATCGGCATGATGGGTCTGGCCGGCTGCGGTACTGAACCCACCACTCCCTCCGCACCCCAGGTCGTTGTGCCTGAGACCGGATTTGATGTGAACGAGCCCGTTACCATCACCTTCGGCCACACCATGGGTCAGGCATCCATGGCTATCGTTGACAAGTATATCAAGGAATTCAACGAGATCTACCCCAACATCACCGTTGAGCACATGAACAAGGGCGGCTGGGGCGACATCAATGGTACCATCAACACCGAGATCAACGGTGGTACCCAGCCTAACATCGTTTACTGCTATCCCGACCATGTGGCAATGTACAATCTGGCAAAGTCCGTTGTGACTCTGGACAGCATGATCAACAGCCAGGTGGCCATTGAAGGCACCAATCAGATCATCGGTCTGACCGAGGCTGAGCGTGCTGATTTCGTTGAGACCTACTACAACGAAGGCACCGTCTTCGGCGACGGCCTGATGTACACCATGCCCCTGAGCAAGTCCACCGAAATTCTGTTCTACGACAAGGACTTCTTCACTGAGAACAACCTGACTGTTCCCACCACTTGGGCAGAACTGTGGGATGTCTGCGAGAAGATCAAGGCCATCGACCCCACCTGTATTCCTCTGGGCTATGACTCCGAGGCCAACTGGTTCATCACCATGTGTGAGCAGATGAAGGCTGGCTACACCGACGCTTCTAAGGGCCCCGGCAATTACTTCGAGTTCGACAACGAGCAGACCCGTGCCTTCGTCACTGAGCTGCGCGGCTACTACGAGAAGGGCTACTTCACCACTCAGGAACTGTACGGTAACTACACCTCCGGTCTGTTCATCAACCAGGATCCCACCAAGGCCCGTTCCTATATGTGCATCGGCTCCTCCGGCGGTACCCGTCACCAGACCCCCAAGACCACCGATGAGGATGGCAACACCACCTACGCTTTCGAAGTGGGCATTGCTCCCATTCCCCAGTATGACATGAACAACAAGAAGGCCATCTCTCAGGGTCCCAGCGTCTGCATCCTGAAGGGTAAGGACACCACCGATCAGCAGATCATTGCCTCCTGGCTGTTCGTCAAGTTTATGTGCACCAATGTGGGCTTCCAGGCTGAGTTCTCCATGGACTCCGGCTATATGCCCGTTCTGAAGTCTGTCACCGAGCACAGCGTCTACGCTAACTGGCTGGCTTCTGCCAACGGTTTCGACAAGCTGAACGCACAGGCTGTTAAGGTCGGTATCGAGGCTCGCGACACCTATTATGTCTCTGACGCTTTCAACGGCTCCTCCGCAGCCCGTAACCAGGTGGGCTATCTGCTGGTTAAGTGCATCAGCAGCAAGCTGGATAATGGCGTGTCCCTGGAGCAGTTCATCAAGAACGCTTTTGAGGATGCCATGGACGAGTGCCTCTTCCAGGCCGGCTAATCCCCACCGTCGCTTATGAAAATCACCAAAAGATTTTTAAGTCTGTTTGTAATGGTATGCTTGGCTGTCAGCTGCTTCGGCGGCTGCCAGCCGGCACCGGACACAACAGCAGCCCCCACTCCTACAGAACCGACTCTGCCGGAGTTTGTTGACTTCGTGGAGCAGTTGAAGCTGGATATGGACAGCAGCACTGCCAAGATGGAAGTCACCGTCAAGCTCTTTGTTGACGGCGACACCACCCATTTTAATGTTCCCCGCGAGGTCAGCGCCGACGGCATTCTGAAGGCTCGCTATATTGCGGTCAACACCCCCGAGTCCACGGGCCAGATCGAAGAGTGGGGCAAGAAGGCTTCCAACTTCACCCGTGAGAAGCTGTCCGGTGCTGAGTCCATCATCATAGAGTCCAACAACGACAAGTGGGAGCGGGACTCCAGCGGCGGCCGCCATATGGCGTGGGTTTGGTACAAGCCCCAGGGTGCCAGCGAGTACCGCAACCTGAACCTGGAACTGGTACAGAACGGCTTGTCCGTGGCCAGTGGCAGCACCACCGATCGCTACGGCGATCTGACCATGCGCGCCTACACCCAGGCCAAGCAGTATAAGTTCAATGTCTTCTCTGGTGAGAAGGATCCCGACTATTACTACGGTGGTGTCATTCAGGTGGACCTGAAGACACTGCGCACCAATACTGCCCTGTACGAGGGCAAGGATGTGGTGTTTGACGGCGTGATCGTTCGCAACAGCAACAATACTGTCTATGTTGAAACCTACGACGAAGAGACCGATATGTACTACGGCATGAATGTCTACTGCGGCTACACCAGCGGTGAAATTGACAACGTGCTGAAGGTGGGCAATGAGGTCCGCTTCGTAGGTAACGTGCAGTATTGGGAAGGCGGCGGCACCTGGCAGGTCACCGATATCCATTACAGCGTATTCGATCCCGATGACCCGGAGAATATCAAGCTCCTGGGCACCGGTCACACTGCCGCCAATCGTCTGACCACTGCCGAGCAGTTCCTGGACGGCAAGGTCACGGTCAATGTTCTGAAGGAACTGGGCAGCGAGGAGATGGTAGAAAAGACCTTCGATTACGCTGCTCTGGCCATGAGCACCTCCATCCGTATGGAGAATCTCTATGTCAAGGACGTCTACGTTACCAACAACGGCGGCGATAACGACGGCGCTATGACCATGACCTGTGAGGTTGACGGTCGCGAGGTCGTCATCCGCACCACTGTGCTGCGCAATTCCAATAAGGAACTGTACACCCCTGAGGATTTCCTGAACAAGACGGTCAATGTGATCGGCATTGTGGATTACTTCAGCGGCGAGTACCAAATCAAAGTCTTCTCCGCAAAGAACATCGAAATTATTGAATAAATAATAAGGAGTAAGTTATGAAGAAGATTATTTCTATCATTCTTCTGCTGACCCTCTGTCTGGGTCTGTTTGCCGGCTGTGGCGAGACTCCCACTGAGCCCTCCACCACCGTCCCCGCCCCCACAGAGCCTGCTGTCAACAACCTGCCCAATGCCAAGGCTCTGCTGTTCAACAAATATAAGCCCGCCAGCAAGGATGGCGTGACCACCAAGGCCGCTGCCTTTGAAGTGATCAACTCCGTTCTGGTGGCCGGCGAAAGCTACCCCGTGGAGTGGACCGTTGAGGTCACCACCGGCGCTCAGGATGCTGTCAAGGTCGTGCCCGGTTCCGACGGCCATGTCAAGGTAGAAGTGCCTGAAAAGCCCGCTGAGGCTGTGGAATTCACTCTGACTGCCACCATTAAGGATACCAATGGCAATTCCGAGTCTGTTTCCTTCAAGTACATCGTTCCCAAGTTCCGCGTCAATACCTTCGCTGAGTATGTTGCCGCCAAGGGTGGTGACAATGTGGTCACCGAGGGTGTGATTTCCGGCATCATCGCCAAGAGCCTGGGTGCTTCCAACAACTGCATTTACTTCCAGGATGCTGACGGCGGCTACTATGCCTACAATCTGGCACAGGATCCCATCACCGAGCTGAACCTGGCAGTGGGTATGACCATCCGTGTCTCCGGTGTGAAGGATGTTTACAACGGCACCCACGAAATTAAGGATGTTGCCGTGGAAATCGTCAGCACCGAAAAGGCTGATGTTGTTGCTACCGACTATACCGAGCGCTATCAGAACGCTGCCGACCTGAAGGTCGAGGAACTGGTCTATCAGCAGGCTATGCTGGTTACCATCAAGGGCGTTGAGATTACCGGTCAGGAAGCCAGCAACGGCTACTATAAGTTCAAGCTGGGCGAGCTGGAGTCCTACATCCGTATCTCCGGTTCCACCTGCCCCCTGACCGCTGACGAGAAGGCTGCTCTGATCGCAGCTCACTCCGAACATACCGGTTGGATCGCCAATGTCACCGGTGTTATCTGTGTTTACAACGGCGCATTCTACCTGACTCCTGTTTCTGTTGATGCATTCGAGTACATCGGCCTGCCCGAGAAGAGCGATGCCGAGAAGGTCGAGTACGAAGTGGGTAATCTGAGCTTCCCCACCACCGTCTCCAAGGATACCGAGATCGAGCTGCCTGTTGCTGGCGTGACCTATGATCAGGTTGCTATCACCTGGGCTGTGGAAGGCGAAGGCGCTGCCATCGTTGACGGCAAGCTGGTTCTGACCAATGGCGAGGAAGAGCAGATCGTCACCGTGACCGCTACCCTGACCTCCGGCGAGGCTTCTAAGGAAGTTTCCTTCGAGATCAAGCTGCGCGCAAAGCCCTCCGCTACCACCACCATCACCCTGACTGACACCATCGCAAACGGCGATAAGATCGTCATCTACTACCCCGATGGCAAGCTGGCTATCTCCGGCGAGGCTAACGGCAAGAAGCTGGTTGGCGTGGAAGCTGCTGTCAACGGCACTGCTCTGACCGCTCCCGGCGCTGCTATTATGGATGTTGTTGTGGATGAGAACGGCTACTACACCTTCATCTTCGACGGCAAGTACCTGACCGCTGGTGAAACCGGCAACTCCCTGGCATGGGCTGACGCTGCCAGCGACTACAGCCTGTGGACTCTGGAGGCTACCGACGGTGGCTACTTCATCAAGAGCGTCTATGCCGCCTATAACGGCAATCCTCAGTATGTGGAGTACTACAGTGGCTTCACCACCTATGGCAAGGGCGAAACTGCTAATCCTCTGATCTACATCTACCAGTTCTTCAAGGTGACCGAAGAGGCTCCCAAGGCTGACCTGTCCCAGCAGCTGGCTGACGCCGCCCTGCTGGCTAACAAGACCTACCTGGAAGAGGAAACCACCTTTACCGGTACTGTGGTTGGCACTGTTAAGGCTTCCAGCAAGAACGAAGGTCAGTTCGACTTTACTCTGACCGATGGCACTCACACCATCCGTTGCTACTTCGTGCCCGTGACCGGCGGTACTCCTGTTGAGGGCGACACCGTTACTGTTACCGGTTTCCTGACTGCCTACAACGGCACGCCTCAGTTTGACGAGAACAAGGCAACTGCTACTCTGGGCGGTTCTACTACTGAGGAGCCCACCGATCCTACTGAGCCCACCGAGCCCACCGAGCCCGCTGGTGAGGCACCCTTCGCCAATGGTGATAAGATCGTCATTTATGCTACCGCTCACAACAAGGCCCTGTCCACTCTGCCTTCCTCCGAGGGTAGCTTCTACCAGATGGGCGTTGATGTGACTGTGTCCGACGGCACTGTTTCTGGCTATGCCGCAACTGAGGTCTGGACCGTTATCGCAAATGATGACGGCACCTACAGCTTTGCTTATAATGGCCAGAATCTGGGTATGCAGGACAGCTACTCCAGCATGAGCCTGGGCGCTGTCAACGATAAGTGGGAACTGGTTGCTCTGGAGAATGGCAGCTATGCGCTCAAGAACGTTGTCCGTGGCTACTATGTAGAGTGGTATGCATCTAAGAACAACTGGAGCACTTACTCTTGCAACGATCTGCTTTCCAATAATTTGTTCCACCTGAGCTTCTTCGTGGTCAAATAATCTGATTTGCTTACATAACCCAAGCGCCGCACCCATTTGGGTGCGGCGTTTTCTATACGCAAAAGAAAACCTGCCGTCTGATGGACAGCAGGTTTCTCTTATCAGTTAATCGTTGAGTGCGGTAAGTTGGGCATACAGTGCTCGGTCGGTGCGGTCGAGAGTCAGCGGCGAAATGGAAATCAGATGGTGCACCAGCACGGCATCAGTATCCAAATCCTTTGTATTGCTGGACTTGAACACGTCTATTCCACAGGGCATCACCATATCATTTTCCTGGAAATCGAATTCATCAGAATAGTAAGGGCCGCCCTGACGGGTGATGCGGAAGCCAACCGGATCTTCCGGAATGTTGATGTTGTATAGATTGCCCTTTTCCATCAATCGGTTTTGGCAGATATAATCGTAAATCGCATCCATGTGACGCAAAGCCTTGTCGTAATATGCAGGGGAGGTGGAGAATGCCAGCGCCGGCACACCCAGAGCATTGGCCTCGAAAATAGCACCCACTGTACCGGAATAGATGGTATCCTGGCCGATGTTCAGACCCCGGTTGATGCCGGAAATCACCAGATCAAATTTTTCCTTCATGCCCAAAATGGCCACACGCACACAGTCGGCAGGGGTGGAGTCCAGTGCATAAGCGGTGATGCCGGGGGCAAAATCCACCTTCTTGATTTCAAAAGCTTTATGGATCTCGATGCCGTGGCTCTTACCACTTTGCTCAACTTTGGGGGCAATGACGGTCACTTCACCCAGACGCTGCGCCCACTGCGCCAGAGGCAGAAGACCCTTGGCGTTAATGCCGTCATCGTTTGTAATCAAAATCCTCATAGCCAATCCTCGTGTGTTTCCTTGTATTCCTTGACGACCTTGTCGGCCATCTTCAGCAACTGCCGCATTTCCTTCTTTTCGTGGAGGGTAGCGCCACTGGCCTGAGCGTGACCACCGCCCCGATACTGTTCGGCGATCTGATTGATGGCAACAAAGCGAGAGCGCAGACGAACCCGAATCTTTTCATCCTCTAGGCTGTCGATGAAGGCGATCCAGCACAGGCAGCCCTTAATGTCCGCCAGGGCAGACACACTGGCGCTGGCAGATTCGCTGCTTAAGCCAAACTTTTCCATGGTGGCCCGGTCGATGTAGACATAGGCAACGCCGTTGGGGGTGATTTTCATCTTCTTGTAGATGTGGGACTTAAACTTCAGCTCCGCAAAGTCCTTCAGCTGCAGATGGGCGAACATCACTTCGGTGTTGATGCCCACATCCAGCAGCGCACCTGCCAGACGCAGGGTATCGCCGGAAACGGAACTGAACTGGAAACGGCCGGAGTCGGTGATCATGCCGGTGTACAGGTGGGTAGCGGCCTGAGAATCGATCTTCAGCTCATCCCGGAAGGTGTTGTAGAAATGGGCCACCATTTCGCAGGCGGAGGAGCGATAGTCTTCCACCCAGGAAATGTCACCATAAGGATTCTTCTCGATGTGGTGGTCGATTTTGATCAGCTCTTTGCAGAGGGCAAACTTTTTGTTGTGGATGCGATCCATGGTGGCAGTATCCAGCACGATGGCCAGAGACTTTTCATAAACCTCATCAGCTACATCCTCGTCTTCGGCGCCCATAAACTCCAGGAAGTCGGAGTGATCATCGTTAATGAGGTAGATGTTCTTCTCGGGGAAGGAAAGGCGCAAAATGTCCCGCAGGCCCATGGTAGCGCCCTTGCAGTCGCCGTCGGGGCGGAAGTGGCGGAACAGCATAATGCTGTCATATTCCTTGATCTTGTCCAGAATTACTTTCATTTTATCGTAGCTCATATTATTCTCCTAACAGGTTTTCCAAATCAGCCAGCATGGCCATAGCGTCCTCTCTGGTTTTGACGGTGGCGCCACTGGCCTTGGCGTGACCGCCGCCGCCGTATTTGACGGCGATAGGGTTGATGTTATACCTGGAAGAGCGCAGCTCACACAGTACGCCGTTTTCGGTTTCGGTAAAATTCACCCAGATGTCGACACCGCGAATGTCGCTCATGGTGCCCACCATACCACGGGATACGCTGAAAATGTCGGCGTTCAGCGAATGCAGTTCTTCCTTTGTGGTGTAGATATAGGCCACATTCTTGGGGGTGAACTGGATCTTCAGCACAAACTTTGCCTTCAGCTGAATACGGGCAAAATCATCGGCGTAGAGATTGCGGTAAATGTCATTGGTGTCAAAGGGCTGTTCCATCAGAAATGCCGCCAGCCGATGGGTCTGGCTGGAGGTGGAGTCATAGCGGAAGCGGCCGGAGTCGGTGACCATGCCGGTGTACAGGGACTTGGCCGCCAGGGGGGTAAGGCGCAGTTTGCAGCTTTCCGCAAAGGCGGTCACAAGACCGCAGCAGCTTTCGTAGCTGGTGTCCACCACCTCCACAGCGGCAATGTTCTCCACAAAAATGTGGTGATCCATACGCACGGTGCCCTTGGCATTCAGACACCGCAGGTCGCTGATGAGGTGCTTGGCGGAAAGATCCAGAATGATCGCCAGAGCATCGGCGTACTTTTCATCCGGAACCTCGTCCATGACGCTGTCGTCCATAAAGCTGTAGTGACCGGCGCTGTCGCCCACCATAAGAACTTCCTTTTCCGGGAAATTATCCTTCAAAATATGCATCATGCCGATCTGGCTTCCCAGAGCATCTCCGTCGGGGCGGGAATGGCGGTGGATAATGATGCGGTCATATGCCTTGATTTCCTTCAAAATCGCTTCAAACATAGTTTTTCACTCCGTAAAATTATCTTGCTATCCATAGGCTTAGTATGATATTATACTATAAACTTTCGCATCTTGCAAACAATTTTTACAGGGAGGATAAAGGATGGAATACCGAATTTTGGGAAAGACCGGATTGGAAGTCTCCCGGATGGGTCTGGGTGGCATTCCCATCCAGCGGGTCACCGGGGAGGATACAAAGGTTTTGGTACATAAGCTCATGGAAATGGGCGTCAACTATATCGACACCGCCCGGGGCTACAGCGTCAGCGAAAGCTATCTGGGCGAGGCGCTGGAGGGCATCCGGGATAAGTTTGTCATTGCCACCAAGAG
>JBGVMD010000004.1:0-71894 GCA_045124575.1 Faecousia sp. | reverse complement strand
TCTTATGGCATGCGTAATTTCAATAATTTCAGAAAAAGAATTCTCTTCTGTAATACATAAAAATCGTGCCGGAGCAGAAGCTCCGACACGATCCTAAATTATCCTATTTTGGCTCTACCCCAACTATTGACATAGAACCAGAAATAAATTACTTCAGGCTTTCCTCAACAGCAACAGCAACGCTAACGGTCATACCGACCATGGGGTTGTTACCTGCGCCCAGGAAGCCCATCATCTCAACGTGAGCGGGGACGGAGGAAGAACCAGCGAACTGAGCATCACCGTGCATACGGCCCATGGTGTCGGTCAGACCATAGGAAGCGGGGCCTGCAGCCATGTTATCGGGGTGCAGGGTACGGCCGGTGCCGCCGCCGGAAGCAACGGAGAAGTACTTCTTACCCTGCTCGATGCACTCCTTCTTGTAAGTGCCGGCAACGGGGTGCTGGAAGCGGGTGGGGTTGGTGGAGTTACCGGTGATGGAAACATCAACGCCCTCGTGGTGCATGATGGCAACGCCCTCGCGGACATCGTCACAGCCGTAGCAGTTAACGGCAGCGCGCTCGCCGTTGGAGTATGCGATCTTGTTGACGATCTTCAGCTCGCCGGTGTAGTAGTCAAACTGGGTCTGCACATAGGTGAAGCCGTTGATACGGGAGATGATCTGTGCAGCGTCCTTGCCCAGACCGTTCAGGATAACGCGCAGGGGCTCCTTACGAGCCTTGTTGGCGGAGCGAGCAATGCCGATGGCGCCTTCAGCGGCAGCGAAGGACTCGTGGCCAGCCAGGAAGGCAAAGCACTTGGTCTCGTCGCGCAGCAGCATAGCGCCCAGGTTGCCGTGGCCCAGACCAACCTTGCGGTCCTCAGCAACGGAGCCGGGGATGCAGAAAGCCTGCAGGCCGATGCCGATGGCCTCAGCAGCTTCAGCAGCGTTCTTAACACCCTTCTTCAGAGCGATGGCAGCGCCCACGCAGTAGGCCCAAGCCACGTCCTCGAAAGCAATGGGCTGAATGCCCTTGACGATCTCGTAGGGATCAAAGCCGGCGTTCTTGCAGATCTCGCGGCACTCTTCCACGGAGTTCAGGCCGTACTGGGCCAGGACACCGTTGATTTTGTCGATTTTTCTTTCGTAACCTTCAAACAAAGCCATTTTTGTGTCCTCCTCTTATTCGTGGCGGGGATCTATGTAGTTGGCAGCGTCAGCGAAACGGCCGTAGGAGCCCTTTGCCTTCTTCAGTGCCTCGTTGGCGTCGTCGCCCTTCTTGATGAAGTCCATCATTCTGCCCAGATTGATGAACTCGTAGCCAGTGATCAGGTCGTTCTCGTCCAGAGCGATGCGGGTAACGTAACCCTCAGCCATCTCCAGGTAACGGGGGCCCTTCACCTTGGTGGCAAACATAGTGCCAACCTGGCTGCGCAGGCCCTTGCCCAGGTCTTCCAGGGAAGCGCCGACAGCCAGACCGTCCTCGGAGAAGGCGGACTGAGAGCGGCCGTAAACGATCTGCAGGAACAGTTCGCGCATAGCGGTGTTGATAGCGTCACACACCAGGTCGGTGTTCAGAGCCTCCAGCAGGGTCTTGCCGATGAGGATCTCGGAAGCCATAGCTGCGGAGTGGGTCATGCCGGAGCAGCCCAGAGTCTCTACCAGAGCCTCTTCAATGATGCCTTCCTTCACGTTCAGGGTCAGCTTGCAGCAACCCTGCTGAGGAGCGCACCAGCCGATGCCGTGGGTGAAACCGCTGACATCCTTAATTTCCTTGACCTGAACCCACTTGCCCTCTTCGGGAATGGGAGCGGGGCCGTGATAGGCACCCTTGGCCACGGTACACATGTGCTGTACTTCAGTGCTGTAAATCATGCCAATTTACCTTCCTTTCAACAGGCGGTTTTCCGCCATAGATTTCCACATATATTATACAGTCAACTGCGGGGATTGTCAATTAAAAATGACGAAAAAAGTAGGGGAGGGTCATTGACCCTCCCGCTGTGCTCCATTATTTAGGATTGTACCAGTGCCACAAACTCCGTCCGGTTCTCTGCCTTAAAGTAGGCAGAGCCTGCCACCAGCACATTGGCGCCTGCTTCTTTGCAGACGGTATGGGTCTTGGCATCCACACCGCCGTCTACTTCAATCAGGCATTCCGGATTGATATCCTCCAGCCATTCTTTCAGCTGGGCTACCTTGGGCATCATATCTGCCATGAAGCTCTGACCGCCAAAACCCGGCTCCACCGTCATTACCAGCACCATATCGCACTTTTCAAGATAGGGAATGGCAGCTTCCGCAGGGGTCTTGGGCTTCAGCACAATGCCGGCCTTGCAGCCCAATGCATGAATCTTGTCCAGCGCCTCCAGGGTGTTCTGGGGCTGATCGGCCTCCACATGGATGGTCACAAAATCCGCACCGGCTTTTACAAATTCTTCCACATAGCGGATGGGCCGGTCGATCATCAGATGCACATCAAGCGGCAGCTTGGTCACTGGCCGAATGGCCTTGACAACGGGAATGCCAATGGAAATATTGGGCACAAAAATGCCGTCCATAATGTCCACATGGACAAAATCAGCGCCATTTTCTTCAATATTGCGGACATCCCGCTCCAAATTTGCAAAATCCGCAGAGAGAATAGAAGGGGCAATCTTTGCCATAGCTCGTCTCCTTAGTGTGTCATTTTTATCACAATAACATATTTTTTTTCGAAAAGCAACTGCCGTGTATGGAAAAATAAAAACTGCCCATACTAACCTTGCACCAAATGAAAAGGAGGAAATCACTATGAATTGCCATGCCAACAAGTGCATCGAATGTACCGTCAAGTCTTGCGCTTACCACTGCGACACCGAGAACTACTGCTCTCTGGACCGTATCCTGGTGGGCACTCACGAAGCAAACCCCACCATGGATCAGTGCACCGACTGCAAGTCCTTCCGCAAGAAATAAACATTTACGGCGGCGGCAATTGCCACCGCCGACTGTTTTTCCTTGATAGGATGGTTATTTTATCGAAATTTAGAAAGTGTTTCCTGAGTGTTCACAAAATGTTCATAAATTTCTCATAAGATGAATACAACTTTTCCCCGGAGGTGCGTCCATGGATACTTACGAAGAAAAACAAATCACTCCGCAACCCCAAGAGGAGGAACAAACTCCAATGAATACAGCGGATACCGCCGTCCCCGTCGAGGCGCCAGCAGCAGAAGAACCCTCCGACGGCTTCTACCATGGTGCCGGTGTCCAGGAGGTCACCTATATTACCCCCGAGCCTTCTTCTGAGCCGGCTGCATCCCAGCCTGCTGAGGAAGAGCTTCCGACGCCCCGCTTTGTAGTCAGACAGAGAAGATGTGCGAAGGTCAAGAAGGTGCTCAAATGCATGCTGGCCTCTGTGCTGGTAACTGCACTGGTTTCCGCGGCCTGTGGTGTCAGCATTGTGGTTACCAACCGGCATTGGCAGGTTTACAACCAACGCTTGATTCAGAACTTTGAGCAGCAGATCCAGGTGCTCCGCCAGGAATTGGAAGCATCTAAAAAGAACGATTCCTCCCTTGTCATTGTTCCCACTGAGGGCATGACCCCCAGCCAGATCTACCAGAAAAACATCAATAGTGTGGTTGCTGTGAACAGTCGGGTCAGCAGAACGGAAAATGGAAAGGTTTACGATGGTTTCAGCGCCGGTTCCGGTTTTGTGATGAGCAAGGATGGCTATATCGTTACCAATCATCATGTGATTGAAGGAAGCACCTCCATTAGTGTGACCTTTGCCGATGGCAGACAGATAGAAGCTCGTCTCATCGGATCCGACGCTGTGAACGATATTGCCATGCTGAAGATCGAGGCAATGGGCCTTGTGCCTGTCACTCTTGGAAGCAGCGCTGATCTGCGGGTGGGTGACCAGGTAGTGGCGATTGGTAATGCCCTGGGCGAACTGAGCTTCAGCCTGACAGTAGGCTATGTCAGCGGAATCGACCGTAGTATTTCCACCGATGGCTCCTATATCAATATGATCCAAACCGATGCTTCTATCAACTCCGGTAACTCCGGTGGCCCGCTGTTCAATAGCAGGGGAGAAGTGGTGGGTATTACCACCGCCAAATACTCCGGTACAACTTCCTCAGGTGCATCCATCGAGGGCATTGGTTTTGCAATTCCCATGAATGACGTGATCGGTATGCTGAATGACCTGCGCCAGTATGGATATATCACCGGTGCCTATATGGGCATCTTGGTGCAGGACGTGGATCCTGTGGCCGCAGAAATGTATGGTTTGCCCCTGGGCGCGTATGTGGTGGAGCCGACACCTGGATACGCTGCACAGAAGGCGGGAATACAGGCCAAGGACATTATTACCAATGTAGGCGGATATCCGGTCACCTGTATGAGTGATTTGACCCGTGCGCTGCGGAATTTTAAAGCCGGCGATGAAACCACGGTCATGGTTTGGCGCAGTGGCAAGTGGATTCCTCTGGTCATCGTCTTTGATGAAAAACCCCATTCCTGAGCTTAAACAAGCGACACATCCCTAAAAGGTGTGTCGCTTGTTTTGACGATATGTATATTGTACCATAAAAGTGCTCTGCCACCCCCTGCATTTTGGCTTGAATGTGAATTGACACCTTCTTGAAATATCGGTATACTATACTTATATTCCGAAGAATTACCTTTGGGGGCACTTTATGATTCGTACATGGAAAATTAAGATTCCCAGCCTGTCCGGAAACGAGCAGAGACTGGTTTATCTCTACCTGCCTGACGATTGGCAGACCTCCGGCAAGCGTTACCCGGTACTATATATGTTTGACGGCCATAACGTCTTCTTCGATACTCACGCTACCTACGGCAAATCCTGGGGTATGGGTGAGTATCTGGATGAGAATAAAAAGCAGCTGATCATCGTTGCTGTGGAATGTAGCCACAAGGGACATCAACGTCTTTCTGAGTATTCTCCCGTTGACTTTGTGTTCCCTGAGGTTGGTGCCATTACCGGCCGCGGCAAGGAATATATGGATTGGCTGGTGGATACCCTCAAGCCCTATATTGATGCCAATTATCCCACGCTGACCGATCGGGAGCATACCAGCATCGCTGGTTCTTCCATGGGCGGCCTGATGAGTTTGTACGCTGTCTGTGAGTATAACCACATCTTCCAGAAAGCTGCCTGTATTTCTCCCAGCTTCTGGGTGGCCAAGGATAAGGTGCTTGACATTATTGCCAATTCCGATATTGCCGCTGATTCCAGTGTCTATATCGACTACGGCAGCCTGGAACTGCCCAATCATTCCAATAGCTCCGAGGCGCTGTTCTCCGTGGCCCGTCTGCTGCTGACCCGGCGTACCCGTGTGGCACTGAAGATTGTGCCCGGCGGTGCCCATAACGAAAGCTCCTGGGAAAAGCAGATTCCCCATTTTATGGAGTATTTGGGTCTGTAACAAAATAAAAATCTCACCCATTCCGGGTGAGATTTTTTGTTTATAACACCTTGGACAAAAACTCCTTCAGCCGAGGGTGTTGGGGATGCTCAAAAATTTGTTCCGGTGTACCCTGTTCCAAAATGATGCCCTGATCCATAAAGAGAACCCGGCTTGCCACTTCTCTTGCAAACCGCATTTCGTGGGTGACCACCACCATGGTCATGCCCTCCTTTGCCAGGTCTTTCATTACAGACAGTACTTCACCTACCATTTCCGGATCCAAAGCGGAGGTGGGCTCGTCAAAAAGCATGACCAGGGGATTCATGGCCATGGCCCGTACAATGGCAATACGCTGTTTCTGACCACCGGACAGCTGGTTGGGGTAAGCGCTGTCTTTGTCAGACAGTCCGACTCTCTGCAGCAGCTCCGTTGCGGTCTGGTCAGCCTGTGCCGGAGTCATTCGCTTGGTGCGAACGGGGGCAAGGGTGATGTTTTGCCGGACGGTCATATTGGGGAAGAGGTTAAAATGCTGAAACACCATACCGATATTTTGCCGAATGGCGTTAATATCTGCCTTCGGATCAGTGATTTCCTGGCCCTGGAAGAAAATACTGCCGGCGCTGGGATGCTCCATCAGGTTCAGACAGCGCAGAAAAGTAGACTTTCCGGAGCCGGATGGGCCGATGATGACCACAACCTCACCGGGATGGATATGCTCGCTGATGTCATTGAGTACGACATGCTTGTCGAACTCTTTTCTCAGATGTTTAATGTCGATCACCTTGCTGCAGCCTCCTTTCCAGAATATTCAGCAGTTTTGTCAGGAACATCACGAGAATCAGATAAATAACCGCAACGCCCAGCAAAGGGTACATCTGCTCATAGGTACGGGTGATGATACCCTGTGCGGCATGGACCAATTCCTTGCCGCCGATGACATTGATCAGGGAGGTATCTTTCAAAAGTACAATGAATTCGTTGCCAAGTGCAGGCAGCACCGATTTGAAAGCCTGGGGAATGACCACAAAACGCATTGTGTCCCAATAGCCGAGGCCCAGGGATCGACCGGCTTCCATCTGGCCGGGATCCAGCGCCATTAGGCCGCCGCGAATGATCTCTGCCACGTAGGCACCGGAATTAAGACCCAGTGTCAGGGCGCCCACCATGGTATAGTTCCGGCTGCTGGAAAAAATGACCATGCTCATAATCAGCAGCTGAACCATCATCGGGGTTCCCCGGATAATAGTGATATATGTTTTGCAGATGGTGTTGAGTATGCTCAGTAGGGGTTTTTTCGTGCCGGGGCGTTGCTGATCGTGGGTGGTACGTACCATTGCCATCATCACACCCAGCACAATGCCGATGCCCAGCGCCATGATGGTGATCATCACTGTCGTACCAACACCTTGCAGATATTGCTTCCACCGGTCGGCTTCAATAAATGCCTGGTAAAATTTTACAAAGGCTTCTTGCCAGAAGGGAAGGTCCTGACCGGATACCATCCATTCACTCCATAATTTATAGTAGTATTCCAAATGTGTGCCTCGTTTCTTATACCGCAGTGAAAGGGCGGCGTGTGCCACCCTTTCCCATGCTTATCAATGAATATATTTGTCGATGATGCTTTGCACGGTTCCGTCTGCGATCAGTTCCGCCAGAGCTTTGTTGATTGCATCCAGCAAGACAGTGTTGCCTTTGTCCACGCCAATGGCGTAGTCTTCCTCAGCCCAATGGCCATCCAGAATGGTCAGACCGGGATTGCTCTTAACAAATTCCTGAGCGGGTGCATTGTCAATAATGACACAGTCGATCTGACCGTTCATGAGCGCCTGCACAGCCGTGATACCGCTGTCATAGGCAATGACATGTTCTTCGCCATAGCCGCCGTTTTCCACGGAATCAGAGGCGTAGATATAGCCGGTAGTGCCTTTCTGGGTGCCGATCATCTTATCACCCAAATTGTCCATAGTCACATCCGAGCCTTCCTTAATGATGACAACCTGAACGCCGGTGGCATAGCTGGTGGAGAAGTCCATGACTTTCAGACGGTCTTCATCAACGGTAACGCCTGCCATGACGATGTCACTCTTACCGTTCTGTACGGCAGTTAAAGCTACATCAAAATCCATATCATCAATGACCAGTTCCAAGCCCAGCTTGTCGGCAATGGCTTGTGCGATCTCAATGTCGATACCGGCAAAGCCGCCGTCATCGGTGGTCATTTCATAAGGGGGGAACTCGGCGTTGGTAGACATGATCAGTTTACCCTCATAAATGGTATTGTACTTGGTTTCAGTATTGCTGCCGCAGCCTGCCAGTGTGCCTACCAGCATCAGAATAGAAAGGATCAGTGCAAGGAACTTTTTCATAATGATGTTCTCCTCCGTTTGCCGCTTGGCGCGGCGTATATTTGATGATTCCATTATACCCTGCATAATATACAATTTCAAGTGAATAAATATTACAATGTTTCAACGCAACTGTTGCATAACCACTGTATAACTTCTACAAACATATAGAATTATTCATTAGATATGCAAAACAAGTGGAAAACATCACGTATAATATGCATACAAAGGCGTATGAATAAGGTTTTTGTTGACTTTAGTCGGATGTTGCCGTATAATTGTGAACAAAATATGACATGAAAGGTAGTGACCCGTTGAAAAACACATTCAAAACTGTTGATTATGATGTAGCCATGGCAAAACCCCGCCCCAAGCGGAGAAAGCCTGTCAAACCCAATATTTTCTGGAGAACACTGATTCGCATTCTGACGATTTTTAATCTAGCAGGTACTGGTGTTACTTATACAAGGGAGCGCATGGAGCTCATCGCCAAGGATGAGCCTTGCTTGATTCTCATGAACCACTCCTGTTTTATGGATATGCCCATTGCATATCAGCTTCTGTATCCCCGTCCGCTGAACATTGTTTGCTCTTCTGATGCATTCATAGGTTTCTGGGGTTTTATGGGCTGGCTGATGTACACCATCGGCTGCATTCCCACCCAGAAATTCGTTACCGATGTGTCCCTCATCAAGGATATGACCTATTGCCTTAAGGAGAAAAAGTCCAGCGTGCTGATGTATCCCGAGGCCAGCTATTCCTTTGATGGCCGTGCTACCCAGCTTCCCCGGAAAATGGGCGTGCTACTGAAGAAATTGGATGTTCCTGTTATTATGATCGAAACCAAGGGCGCATTCAACCGCAATCCGCTCTACAACGAACTGCAGGCTCGCAAGAGCGTGAAAGCCAGCGCCCATATGCGTCTGCTCTACACTCAGGAAGAAGTCCGGGAAAAGTCGGTACAGGAACTGTCCGATGGACTGGATGAGGTCTTCGGTTTCGATAACTGGGCATGGCAGAAGGAAAACGGCGTGGAAATTCATGATGATTTCCGTGCCGATGGCCTCAGCCGAATCCTTTGGAAGTGCCCCCACTGCGGTGAAGAAGGCAAAATGGACGGTCGCGGTATCCACTTGACCTGTCACCATTGCGGCAAGAAATACGAACTGACCCCCATCGGCGACCTGAAGGCACTGGAAGGGGAGACTGAGTTTACCACTGTTCCCCAGTGGAACGATTGGCAGCGGCAGCAGGTGCGCCAGTCTATTCTGGATGGCAGCTACAAGCTGGATGTGGATGTGGACATTACCATGATGGTGGATTTCAAAGCCCTCTACAATGTCGGCTCCGGCCACCTGACCCATGATCTGACTGGCTTCCACCTCACTGGCTGCGACGGCCGTTTGGATTATCACCAGAAGCCCCAAAGCTGCTATGGCCTTTACGCCGACTACTATTGGTACGAGGTTGCGGATATGATCTGCGTGGGCAATAATGATGAGATGTACTATTGCTTCCCCAAGGGTGGCGATGTGGTGGCCAAGACCCGTATGGCAACCGAGGAAATGTATAAGCTCTATAAATCCCGCCAGCTCAAAATGCCGGAAACAATTGCCCTTTAAACAAAAAGACGAGATGCAACAATTGCATCTCGTCTTTTGCTTACTTATGCTTCAGCTTATGCTTGGTGCCGTCGGGGTCAACAATGTAGGTGTTTTCCAGTCGGCCCACCAGGCTGGCTTTTACATTGTCGATGTAGATGCGGCGCAGCTTGTCCCGCTCCACAATCTCTTCCTCGGTCAGACCTTCGGTTTTGGTCTTGGCCGCCAGTTCGTTGATTCTCTTGATGACTTCGTCCATATTCATTGGAATACCTCACACATACCGGTGGATGACCACCCATATCCGGTCCTTTTTCGTCTGACCGCTGACGGAATTGATTTTAATTTTTCCCAAGCCCCGCACGGAAATCTTCATGCCCTCCTGCACTGCCTTGTCTGGCTTTTCGCAGGGTAGACCATCAATGGCTGCTTTTCCAGCGGCAATATATTGGCAGGCTTGGCTGCGCCCGATTCGAAAACCAGTGGCAATGATGCTGTCCAGCCGAAGAGAGGCTACCGTATCCTTGATTTCTTTAAATTCCGGGTCGGGAATTTGTACCTCTGTAAGGGAAATGCGCTGTAAGCGAAGTTTCGCCCGTCCCACGGAGCATAGATTTTGCTCCACGAAATCGGCGATCTGCTCTGTCACAAAGAAATCGCAGCTTCCTTTGCCTACACAGATGTCGCCCAATGTTTCTCTTGCAATGCCGCTGGCCATGAGCCCACCCAGAAAATCCCGATGGGAAGGGGAGTCGGCATCATAAAAGGAAGCCCGCAGACACACAACAGGGCTGTCTTCTCCATATAGGGAGTCAACCTCCAGATAGTCGGGCAAATAGCACAAGCATTTCCGCTCAGCCCCTTCATAACCACCGAAGGCGTACAGTCCGGGTACATCACCAAAAAGGTAGCGCGCCATTTCCTGCTCCCGGGGGGAGAGAAAACAAGTAGCCGCAGGGGTATTTCGCCGGATACCGGCATTAATTTTGTCCCAAAGCTTTGCCAGCAGCACCCGATCGTCGCTATTTGCAGCAATTTTTTCGATATTATTGCGATCCATTGTATCACCGCAGGGTATTATACCATAACTTTCCCCCTGTGAAAAGAACTTTTTTCTTGTGTACAGACAAAATATTTTGTATAATGATGAAAAGATACATCACCCAAAGAAAGAGTGAAAGACTTATGGTAATCGGAATTATTGGTGCCGGTGCATCCGGTATGGCTGCGGCCTTATCCGCCGCAGAAAATAAAAATGTCCAGGTGCTGCTTTTTGAGCGGCAGGCCCGGGTGGGCCGTAAGCTGCTGGCCACCGGAAACGGCCGCTGCAATCTGACCAATCTGACTGCTGGTGCCAACGACTATCACGGCGATCAGCCGGAGTTTGCTGCCCCTGCGCTGACCTGTTATCCTGTGAAAGATACCCTGCAATGGTTTGAAAATATGGGTCTTTACACGGTGGCAGAGCCCTCCGGCCGGGTCTATCCCTATTCCGACCAGGCCAATTCCGTGGTGGATGTGCTGCGTTTTGCTCTGGGGAAACCCAATATCCAGCTGGTGACCGGCTTTGAAGTTAAGAAAGTAAAAGCTGAACGCCCGGGTTTTACGGTTGAAAATGAGGAGGAATCCTATTTTTGTGACAAGCTGATTGTCGCATGCGGCGGTTTGGCAGGTACCAAATTGGGAGGATCTCTCAGCGGCTATAAACTGCTGCAGCGGCTGGGCCACCACTGCACGTCTCTACGCCCCACCTTGGTGCAGCTGAAATCCGACTGGGATTATAGCGCCAGTTTGAAGGGTGTGCGTACCAATTGTAGAGCAGAAATTTTCCGTGGAGAGGCGCTGCATGCGGCCTCCTGTGGCGAACTGCAATTTACGGAATACGGTCTGTCCGGCCCGGTGATTTTTGAAATCTCCCGGGATGTTTGCCGCCAAAAGGGTCGGTGGGTCTGCCGTTTGGATTGCTTACCGGAGTTGGAGGAGGAAAAGCTGTACCAGCAGCTCTGCCAGCGGCGTGCAACATCGCTTTCGGCAGAGGATCTGCTGACCGGTATCCTGCATAACCGTTTGGGCCGTGTCATTGTGAAGGAGGCGGGGATTTCCCTCCATGCCCCCATTCGGCAGCTGGAGGATTGGGAGTTGGAGCAGGTGTGCCGCCTTGCCAAATCCCTGACCATCCCACTGACGGAGCCTTTGGGCATGGATGCCGCCCAAGTCACCGCCGGCGGAATCTTTACATCGGAATTTGATCCGGAAACCATGGAAAGCCGCCTGACTCCCGGGCTCTATGCCTGCGGCGAGGTGCTGGATATAGACGGTAACTGCGGTGGATATAATCTGCAGTGGGCATGGAGTTCCGGCCGTTGCGCCGGACACAGCGCCGGAAAGGAAAGCGTATGATTCGAATTCGTGAAATCGCCCTGCCGCCGGAGCACAATCCGGCGCAGTTGGGCTATGAGGCCGCGCGTTTGCTGCGGGTGGCCAATTCTAAAGTGCGGCAGGTGAAGATCATCCGCCGGTCAATTGACGCCCGGAAAAAGCCGGATGTCAAAATCGTCTATACCATCGATGTGGCGGTGGACGGCAATGAAAACAAAATTCTCAAGCAATCCGGCTGCAAACGGGCCTCCATTGCGCCCATTTCCTACTATAAAGTGCCCAAAACTGCTGCCCGTCCTCAGCACCGCCCGGTGGTGGTTGGCTTCGGCCCGGCGGGTATGTTTGCGGCCTTGCTGCTGGCCCGTGCCGGCTTGCAACCGTTGGTATTGGAACGGGGAGAGGATGCCCAAACTCGCCACGAAAAGGTGCAGAAATTTTTCCAAACCGGCCAGCTGGATCCTCGCAGCAATGTGCAGTTCGGCGAGGGCGGCGCGGGTACATTTTCCGACGGCAAGCTGAACACCGGCCTGAATAATCCCCGCATCGGCTGGATTTTGGAGCAGTTTGTGGACTTTGGCGCGGCCGAAGATATTCTCTTTGATGCCAAGCCTCATGTGGGCACGGATGTGCTGCTTACCGTGGTGCAGAATCTGCGTCAGGAGATCATTCGCCTGGGCGGTGAAGTGCGGTTCAATACCTGTGTTTCCGATATTTGCTCAGATAACGGGGCAGTTACCGCGGTGGTGACAGAGCAGGGAGAGCAGATTCCCTGCGACTATTTGGTGCTGGCGGTGGGTCACAGCGCCCGGGATACCTTTGAAATGCTCCATAGCAAGGGCATTCCCATGGAGCGGAAGCCCTTTGCCATGGGTGTGCGCATCGAGCATCCCCAGGAAATGGTGGATATTTCTCAGTATGGCAGCAGCAACCTTCGGTTGCCCCCGGCAGACTACAAGTTAGTTCGCCATCTGGAGGATGCCACGGTCTACACATTCTGTATGTGCCCCGGTGGTTATGTTGTAGCCGCCGCCTCGGAAGAGGGTGGCGTTGTCACCAATGGCATGAGCTATGCTGACCGCGCCGGAGAAAATGCCAATGCGGCATTACTCGTCACCATTCGACCTGAAGATGTACCTTTGGAGGGTGTTTTGGGCGGTATGTACTGGCAGCGCCAAATCGAGCAGGCAGCCTATCATCTTTCCGGTAGCTATCGGGCCCCGGCTCAGACAGTGGGGGATTTCCTGAAAAAGCAACCCACAGTTGCGCCCGGCGCGGTGTGCCCCACCTATCAGCCCGGTGTTCATTGGTGCGATCTGCACGACGTTTTGCCTCAGCGCATCACGGATTCCCTGGAAAAAGCACTGCCGCTTTTGGATGGTAATCTCAGCGGCTTTGCCCGTGCCGATGCGGTGCTGACAGGCCCCGAAACTAGAAGCTCCTCTCCCATCCGTATCATCCGGGATGAAACGAAGCAATCTACCTGCCTTCGTGGCCTTTATCCCACCGGCGAGGGTGCAGGCTATGCTGGCGGTATTATGTCCGCGGCCATCGATGGCCTGGAAGCAGCCGAAGCCATCATCGCATCTCTGGAGGTGAGATGATGGAGGAAACCACTCGAAAACTGATACGCCGTGAGGGCAACACCCAAGGCGGTGCGCTGCTGGTCTACATGGGCATCATGAATGCCGCTGTGATCGTGTTGATGGTTATTTCTACATTGATGCAGATGTTTGCGCTGTTTGCTTCCGGCAGTTCCATGCCGGAGCTGGATGACACGCTGATCATCGGTTTGATGGAGAAGGCTACGGAAACCAGCAACTGGGGCTATTTGCTGGCCATTGTGATGGGCCTTGTGATGCTGCTTCTTTGGAAGAAACCCTCCTACTTCCGCCAAACCATACTGGCGCGGGGAAAGAAAATGGGTGTAAAGGATTTTCTCCTGATTACCGTGATCTTCCTTGTTGGACAGCAGCTGTTCCAGTGGTGGTATCTGTTGCTGGATATGATTTCCAATTCGCTGGGCATTTCCCTTGATGCAATCTTGGAAAGTGGAAATGTGGATACACATAGCGTCCCCATGTTTCTGTATGCCTGCCTGCTGGGGCCTCTGGCAGAGGAGATTCTGTTCCGTGGTCTGGTGCTGCGATCCCTGCAGCCTTACGGAAAGAAATTTGCCATCCTGGTTTCCTCGCTGCTGTTTGGCCTCTTCCACGGAAATCTCATGCAGGCACCCTTTGCCTTTGTGGTGGGTCTCGTGCTGGGCTATGTGGCACTGGAATATCATATTTGGTGGGCAGTTGTCCTGCATTTAATCAACAACCTTGGATTTGCGGATCTGCTACCTAGAATTTTTGCTTTCCTGCCCCAGGGAACAGGTGATCTGATCCTGACGGTGTTTCTCCTGGCTTGTACTGTAGCGGCAGTCGTCATTTTTATTCTGCGCTGGCGGGAAGTCCGGGATTACTGGAAGGAAAATCCCACAGAGAAAGGTACTTATTCCGCCTTTTTCCGGGCACCTGCAATGGTCATTTTCCTGGTAATTACT
Source organism: Faecousia sp. (assembly GCA_045124575.1). Classification (GTDB taxonomy): domain Bacteria; phylum Bacillota; class Clostridia; order Oscillospirales; family Oscillospiraceae; genus Faecousia. The sequence goes on along the minus strand of JBGVMD010000004.1, from coordinate 57,618 downwards.
GTTCCGCTTATGCTCATTGCTTTGCCCCTTTTGTCCCTGTTACAGTAAGAGAAAACCCCTCCGGCTTATGCCGAAGGGGTTTTTGTATTTAGAAGAGATAGCCGCGGAGAAAATACAGCGCCACCAGATGGATCACAAACATCACAGGAATGCCGATGGCAAAACGCTTGTGCAGCGTCTTATGCCGAAGCAGGTACAGGCCCAGTAACCCACCCACGCTGCCGCCGATGGCGCATACCCCCAGCAGCGTCCGCTCAGGAATACGCCAGCGCTTTTTCTTCGCTTTCTGCTTGTCGATGAGCATAAGTAGAAAAGAAAGTGCATTGATTATACAGAGGTAAACAAGTAAGTATTTCATGTTAATAATCCTTTCTGGAGGGGTAAAATGAAGAAAATATGGTTGTTTTTTCTGATCGGGTTCTTGCTGACAGGTTGTTCTGCCTCTGAAACCTTCGAAACCCTGGGCCAAATTCAGCATCAACCGGATCATATTCCCACCATGGGCTCCGTTCAGCTGTCATTGCCGGGATCAGCGACGGAGCAAACCTTTGGCGGTTCCGATACGGTCTATGAATGCGCGGGGTATACATTGGTTCTGCAGACGCTGTCTGCTGGCGATTTTGATCGTACCGTTCGTACGCTCTCCGGTTTTTCTATGGAAAAACTAACGGTGATGGAAAGTGCCATTGAGAAGGGCAAACGTTACGATTGGGTCTGGACAGCGGCAGGGGAGAGCGGAGATGTGGTGTGCCGGGCTTCCGTGCTGGACGATGGCAATTATCACTACTGCATCTATACCTTGGCGCCGGCACAGTCGGCCGGGAATCTGGCGGAAGAATGGAATGTGCTGTTTGCCTCCTTCAGTCTCGACTGATGTCCCAATCACATTCTATCACATAGAGCGATAAAAACCAATCTTTTTTTGCTGCGGTGAAAAACCTCATATTCGACGATGCCTCCTGCATAAACTTCGTGCAGGGGGTGTTTTTATGTGCAGAAGAAATCAGCTTTGCGGTGTGGCACTGATGGCATTCGGTTTGGGACTTCTGGCAGCCGCCTTTTTTGAGTCCGTTTTTTTCTGTGGCTGCCTGGGCTTCGGGGGCATCGTCGTAGGTGTGGTTGTGTTGCAGAAAAAATAAAGGCATAAACCTGTCCACCGCCGAATATGCTTTACCATCGAGGAAAAAGGAGTGATTCTAAAATGGAATTGCAATGGAATAAAACGCCTTGTCCCTATCTGCACACCCAGATTCGTCAGGTGCAGACTTTGGAAGAGACGCAAGAACTGAGACTGCCGGAGGAACTGCCGGATATTGGCAGGGTGCTTTGCGCCTGGGGGCAATGTGTGGTTCGTGGCAAACAGTGGCGGGGCGATGGAATGCAGGCATCCGGCGGCGTGACGGTATCGGTGCTGTACCTGCCGGAGGATGGCTCGGTAGCCCGATGTGTAGAAAGTTGGCTGCCCTTTCAGGCTAAGTGGAGCTTTCCACAGACCCGGCGGGAAGGTGCTATGCGGATTGCCACATTGTTGCAGGGTGTAGATGCAAGAACGCTTTCTGCCCGCAAAATGATGCTCAGAGCCAATATTAGTTTGCTAGGGGAAGCACTGGAACCCACTGAGGCGGAAATCTATGCGCCTGCGGAACTGCCGACAGGGATTGAGGTGCTGGCTAATGTGTATCCTGCGGTGCTGCCCAGAGAAGCAGGGGAGAAGCAGTTTACCATTGAGGATGAAATTCATATTCCCGGCGTGTCCAAATGGGTCAGCTTCTCCATGCAGCCGGAAGTCACGGAGCAAAACGTAGTGGGAAGCCGCGTAGTCATACGGGGAAACGGCCACCTGCGCTACGTCTATCTGGATGAGCAGGGAGAAATCCGCTCTGGTAACTTGGACATTCTCTTTGCCCAGTTTGCGGATCTGGATCGGGATTATGATAACGAAGCCACTGCCGATCTGATGCTCTGCGTTTCCGGGATGGAACCGGAAACAGGGGAGGATAGCCTTCACATCCAGTGCAGCGTGACAGCCCAGTATCTGATCAAGGATAGGGCATTGCTGGAGATCATAGAAGATGCGTACAGTCCAACCCGTGAACTGTCTCTTGAAATCCAAACCCTCAAGTTGCCGATGGAACTGGAAAACCGTGTGGAAGTGTTGGACGCAGACCCGGTGTTTCAGGAGGGAAAGGTGCTGGATATGATGTTCCTGCCGGAGTATCCCGTCCAATACCGGGATGGGGACATGGTCAATTTGGAAATTCCTGCCCAATTCCGTTTCCTTTATCAGGATCCGGAGGGAAATCTCCAGTCTGCCACAGAAAACTGGAGCACGACCCTAACCGTGCCTGCGGCAGAAAACACCCAGCTGCAGCCCACAATTACATCCATAGAGCCTTCTTCCAACAGTGCCCGCATGAAGCTGAACCTGCAGACCTGGGCCGACCAGCAGATCCCCATGATTTCCGGGCTGACAGTTGGTGGGAGCAAACCCTTGGAGGAGGCACGTCCATCTCTGATTCTCCGCCCCATGGATACCGACTCCCTTTGGGAGCTTGCCAAGGAAACCGGCTCTACCATGGATGCCATCCGTAAGGCCAATGGGTTGACCCAGGAACCCCGCCAGGGCCAAATGCTGCTGATTCCTGTAACTTAATCCATCACCCGGATGCTCTTTCAGCATCCGGGTTTGTTGCAGCGCAAGAAAGGCGTTGCGTTTTTTGGTGCCATGGTGTACAATGTAGAAAACGGAAAGAAAAGGGGCGCATCTTATGATCTGCAGTGTGCATACATTGGGAATCACCGGCATTCAAGGAAGCCTGGTGGTGGCGGAATGCTATATTTCCAATGGCTTGCCCGGATTTGATATCGTGGGTCTGCCGGATGCGGCGGTGAAGGAAGCCCGGGAGCGGGTTCGTGCTGCTGCCAAGAACAGCGGCCTTAGCTTTCCGGTAAGCCGCATTACTGTGAACCTGGCCCCTGCCAATCTGAAAAAGGCAGGTACCCATTATGACCTGCCCATTTTGCTGAGTATCCTTTCTGCCGCAGGAAGCGTTCGCCGTCCCAAATCCACCAGCGCTTTTCTTGGTGAATTAGGCCTCGACGGTTCTTTGCGCCCGGTTTCCGGTGTGCTTCCTATGGCCATTGCCGCCAAAAAGGCGGGTATTCAGGCCCTCTTTGTTCCTGCTGAAAATGCCAAAGAAGCTACCTTGGCCCGGGGTCCTGCCATTTATCCCATCCACAATATCCGGGAACTGGCCGCCGGCCTGAATGGTGAGACCCAGCTCACGGAAGAACCTCTTTGGCTGCCTTCCCGGCAGAGCGTGGAGGGGCTGGATTTCAAGGATGTGCTTGGCCAAGAAAATGTGAAGCGGGCGCTGGAAGTTGCCGCTGCCGGCAGTCACAATGTGCTGCTCATTGGCCCTCCAGGTTCCGGCAAGAGCATGCTCAGTAAACGCCTGCCGTCCATCCTTCCGGATATGACGTGGGAGGAATCTTTGGAAATTACCCAAATTTGTTCTGTGATGGGTACACTCTCTGCCAAAGACCCTTTGGTCACCCGGCGACCCTTCCGTAGTCCCCACCATACGATTTCCAACGCAGGTCTTGTGGGCGGAGGAACCAATCCCAAACCCGGCGAAATTTCCATGAGCCATAAGGGCGTTCTATTCTTGGACGAGCTTCCCGAATTTCACAAGGACACGTTGGATCTGTTGCGCCAACCCTTGGAAGATGGCAGCGTGACCATTTCCCGTGTGTCCGGTGCCGTGACCTATCCGGCGGAATTCATGATGGTCTGCGCCATGAATCCCTGTAAGTGTGGCTGGTATGGCGATGTTTCCGGCCGGTGTACCTGTTCGGAGCGATCTGTGAATGAATACCGCAGTCGTATTTCCGGTCCGCTTTTGGATCGCATTGACATTGTGGTGGAGGTTCCTGCGGTCCATTTTGAGGAACTGCGGGCAAGAGCAGAGGCCGAACCTTCCGCGCATATCAAAGAACGAGTGGATGCCGCAAGGAAGATTCAGAACCGACGCTTTGAACATAAAAACGGCATGTGCAACGCCCGTATGGGCCCCGATGAAATGCGGAAATACTGTGCATTGGACGAAGCGTCCGCTTCTCTCATGAAGCAGGCCTTTGAAGCTATGGGCCTCACCGCCCGCAGCTATGACCGGATCCTCCGGGTAGCACGCACCGTGGCCGACTTGGACGGTAGCGAGCAGATCCAGCCCCAGCACATCGCTGAGGCCATCCAGTACCGGGCCGTCAACCTGGGAAATAGATAATACAACGCTGTCATCGCGAACTAGTCCTCAGACTGGTGTGGTGATCCCCCGGATAGGGTGCAAGCCTTTGGGGATTGCCACGCCGGTGTGTGCACCGGTTCGCAATGACAGATTAATTGAGAGGTTATTATGAAAGAGATCTTTTTGTTAAAATTGGGCGAAATCGTCCTGAAAGGCGCCAATAAGCGCCAGTTTGAAGCCCGCCTTCGCCAAAATGTCCGCCGCCGTATGAAGACCTACGGCAATTTCGATGTGTATCTCATGCAGTCCACCATTTACGTGGAACCCATGGATGACGAATGTGACATCGACGGCGCTTGGGAAGCCTGCCGTTCTATCTTTGGCGTGGTGAGCCTGTGCCGTTGCCGCCCCTGTGAAAAGAACCTGGATGCCATCTTCGCCGCCATTGAAGAATACCTGGGCGACGATTTGGACTGCGCCAAGAGCTTCAAGGTGGAGTCCAAGCGCTCCGACAAATCCTTCCCTCTGGGCTCTATCCAAATCTCTCAGGAGATCGGCGGTCGTTTGGCGGAAGCCCACCCCACGGTTGCGGTGGACGTGCGCCATCCCGATTACACCGTCTTTGTGGAAGTCCGTGATTTGGCTGCCTATGTCCACGGCCCGGCCGAGCCCGGTGCCGGCGGTTTGCCCACCGGTGTGGGCGGCAGAGCCATGTGCCTGCTTTCGGGTGGCATTGATTCTCCTGTGGCTGCCTATATGATCGGCAAGCGGGGCGTGGAGATCGAGTGCGTTCACTTTTTCTCTTATCCTTATACCTCCCAGCTGGCCAAGGACAAAGTGGTCGAACTGGCCCGTTTGGTCACCCGCTACACCGGCAAGATGACCCTGAATGTGGTGGGCTTTACCGAAATCCAGGAAGCCATCCGGGATAATTGCCCCGAGGAATATTTCACTCTCATTATGCGCCGCTTCATGATGGAGATCTCCCAGCGTATCGCTAAGCACGATGGCTGCGGCGCCCTGATTACCGGCGAGAACCTGGGCCAGGTGGCATCTCAAACCATGGAAGCCATGACCGTCACCGGCGCCGTGGTGGATCTGCCCATCTTCATGCCGCTGATTGGCTTTGATAAGGAAGAGATTGTTACCATCGCCCGCAAGATCGGCACCATGGAAACTTCCATCCTACCTTACGAGGATTGCTGCACCGTCTTCACCCCCAAGCACCCCAAAACCAAGCCCACCATCGCCCAGCTTTTGGATGCAGAGCGCAAGCTGAACAGGGAAGAGCTGATCACCCGGGCACTTGAGAATATCGAGCGCATCAAGGTTTCCTATCATGACGCCGACAGCATTTGATGTAATCCGCTGCCTGGCAGGGAAGTCCCTGGCTACCGCTGAGAGCATTACTGCCGGCGGCATCGGAGCAGCCCTTACAGCTGTTCCCGGTGCATCGGCGGTCTATAAAGGTGGCATCATCAGCTATTGCGACGAGGCCAAGGCCAATCTGCTGTCCGTCCCCGTCGCATTCCTTACCACCCATGGCGCAGTCTCCGCCCCAGTGGCGCAGGCTATGGCAATGGGCGCAAAAAAAGCGCTGAATAGCGATCTGGCTGTAGCAGTCACCGGCCTTGCTGGCCCCGGTGGAGATGAGTTCGGACATCCTGTCGGTACGGTTTTCATTGGATATGCCGATGAAACGCAAGCCTTCGCCCGGGAGTACCATTTCACTGGTGACCGGGATTCTATCCGTGCCCAAACCGTGGAAGCCGCGCTTCGGCTGATTTTAGAAAACATTTAAAAAACCTCGGGTGTATTTCACCCGAGGTTTTTATTGGCCTTATGTGGCGTCTTTCATTCCGCAGTCTGTACGAAGAACAATTTCTTCACGCACGATCAAATTACCCTCTGCGTCAAACAGTTCAACGGTACAGGGAATTTCCGTCCATAGTTCGTCGTCTTCCTTAAATACGTTGTTAGTGCAAACATTGGATAGCGCTGCCAGTGCGGTATTGGAACTGCCGCCGCTGGATTCTACAAAGCAGCGGAGAACACCGGGTTCTATTGCCCACGCAGTTGCAGTAAAAACCTCGGAATAATTCGTGGTTTGTGGTGTGCCGTTGACTGTTTTTGTGTGGCTGCCTTGGACGGTCAATGTGATCTTGGCACTGGCGGCATTGCTATGCTCCGTGAAGATATAGACGGGAAGACGGAGCGCCCAATCATAATGGGAGTCCCAGGACCAACCCCAAAAATTTGGTGCCGTTACCACCGTAATGTTTCCGGTTTTCTCCCGATAGTTAAACTGATAGCGATGGTTTTTCTTGTTGCCTGTGCCGGCAACTTCATATTTGCTGCGCCCCATAAAGCAGATTCCATGCTCGGTTTCACCTACGATTAGGTCGTCATATTCGTGATAGTCAGCTTCATCGAGCCGATCCACGATCTTGCTTGGGCCCACTAGATTTGCTTTTTCCGCTCTTCGGAATTCCTGCCGCAAGCTCAGGGTGGGGCAGCCGATGGCGATGTAAAATACGATGGCAATCAAACAGGTAAAGAACGACAAGAAACAAGCCTTCACCGGGCGAGGGATACCCTGGAAAAATCTCACGATTTTCATTTCGTGCCACCTCCAGTCAAATTGATCCGCATCGTATAGTTGCGGCCGTCCCGCTCATAGCAAATGTCCACCCACTTTACACCTTCCGGCTCAAAATCATTGATCCAGCACTCAATGGTGCAGGAAAATACACCGTCACGGATGGAACTGGTGTTGATGTACATATCATCTTCGTCCCGCTCATAGAAACTGTCATACCGCCGCCCCGTGTTGTCAACGGCATAGAACCAGCTTGTGATGGGGAGGAGATTCAGATGCCCCTGATAGTCCTGATGCTCCCGCCGGGGCAGAAGGCTGCTTTGCTCCACCAGGAAACACAGTGTGGTCACCGGCTCGTTGGTAGCAGGCGAGATCTTTGTGTAAACCACAGCATCGGTAATGGTAAAGGTGCTGCCGTCCGAAGAGAAGGACACATTGGGTTGAGAAATATGGTGCAGTGTGCGTCCGGTGTCGCCGCCGTAGGAGTCGGCAGAATAAACAGGATACACTTGGTGAGGTGATTTATCATATTCCCGGGAAAGGAAATATTTCCGAATCGGAAAGAACCCCACAATCAGCAGCGCCACCAGCAGAATATGGCAGGCGCGTATCACGTAACCCCAGAATGGCTTGTGTATTGCTGCCAACTGGGGCGCCAATTCTTCTGCGCTGCCCATAGCCTCCAGAGCCTTATCGCTGGCCTCCTGTTGTTCCATGCCCTGCTGCATAAGGCTGGTCCTACGGTCTTCCAAATGGGTCATCAGTTCCCGATGGACCTTTTTTCGATCCGGCCCATATCGGATCAGCCGGGTGGCAGAGTGGCACCAAATGGTGAAATTATAAGTTCCTCTATCCATGGCAGTTACCTCAACCCATGGCAGGCGCTGCGCCGATCACAGCGTTGACCTGGTTGCTAAAAAGTAGCCATTCCTCTTCTTTATGCACCAAATTTGCTCTGCCGGTGTCGGTGAGCTGATAGTATTTTCGCTCCCGGCCGGAGGGGGCAATCTTGGTATAGGAGCGGACGTAACCCTCCTTTTCCATGCTATGCAGCAGGGGATACAGGGTGCCTTCCTTCAGTAGGAAGGTGTCATCGGATCGTTTTGCCAGTTCTTCAATCATTTCATAGCCGTATTTGTCGCCGTCTTTCAGCAGTGCCAGCACCAACAGCGGTGTACTGCCGGAGAGCAGGCTTTTCTCGATCTTCATCAATATACCTCCTTTAGCATCGAGCATCTAGGTATATTATACATAGGATATCTAGGTATGTCAATGGAGGAAATGTTACGATTTGGTAAATAATTCGGCAGCCGAAGATCGGCTGCCGTTGGTTATTTGGTGTAGTAGCTGCGGGTAATTCCGGCGTTGGTAAAGCCGGTCTTTTCGTAATATCCCTGGGCTGCGGTGTTGTTCAGAGCCGTATCCGTGTCAAAACGGCGGATTCCCATGTGGTATAGTTCTTTGAACAGCTGCTTCATCACAGCTGTGCCCAAACCCGAGTGCTGCCGCTGGCCGTCAATAAAAATCCAGCGCAGATAGGCAATATCTCCCTGGGGTAGAAAATGTAGCTGACCCCAACCGATTTCCTGCCCATCCAGTACCGCCGCAAACTCGCGGCAATCGCCGGCAGAGCGATCTCGCCATTGTAGCGTAATGCGCCCGTCGGTAATGTCGGTATCTTTAAGCTGACGCATATAGTAAACATTTTCATGCTCCACCACAAAGCCATGGCGTTCCAGCAGTTGCGCGATATGCCGGTCGTTGTCATGCAGCTTTCCGTGACGGCCGCAGGCACTCATGCCAAAATAATGAAAGAAAGCATAAATGCGAGGTTCTCCCTTGAAATACTCCAGCACTTTTTTGAGCAGAGCCTCAGCCTCTGTTTGATATGCAGGCGCAAAGGCTAGATCCCGGATGATGGGGTAGTGGATATCGGGGGAAATCTCGCCGTTTTCATCAAAGCCGAAGGCCGAGTAGCCGTACTGCACCATAGCTTGCCCTATATTTTCCGTGTCCAGCTCGGTAAACAGCTGCCGCCCATCGCCGTCCACATCGGAATCCATAGAGGCTTTCCAGACATCCTCTGTCATGGGAAGATAATGCGGCGCAGTATGTAGGTTTCTCCAAAGTTCAAACATGGGTCGTTCTCCTGTGTTTTTTATTATTTTATCATCATTTTGCGAAAAAGGGAAGAGGGGAACTTGCTTTCTCGCCGGAATCGGCTATAATATAGAAAAACCAAATGGAGGCCTCTATGCTTCAAAAACTGCGTAACCTGATTGTCAAATATTGGGATATCCTGTCTTATCTCTTCTTTGGCGGCCTGACCACTGTTGTCAATTATCTAATCTATTTGCCCTGCTATAATCTGCTGCACCTTTCCGCGGCGGTTAGTAATGTCATCGCTTGGGTGGTGGCGGTGGCCTTTGCGTATTTGACCAATAAGCCCTTCGTCTTTAAAAGTCACGATTGGTCGATGAAGACCGTTGGCCCGGAATTAACCAAATTTGTTGGTTGCCGCATCGGTTCGGGCCTGCTGGAAACGGCTATTATCTTCATCACTGTGGACTGCCTGTCATGGAACGGCAATATCTGGAAACTGGTCACCAGCGTCCTGGTGGTGATCCTCAATTATGTGGCCAGCAAGCTGCTGGTGTTCCGGAAAGAATAACAAAATCGCCTGGCTCCTGCCAGGCGATTATTTTATCCGTATTTTTCCTTCAGATATTCAATGGCCATCCGATAGCCCCGGATGCCTTGACCGGCAATGGTCATTTCACAGTACATTCCGGGGTAGGAGACCTGCCGGAAAGCTTCCCGTTTGGCGACATCGGAGATGTGTACCTCTACCGCGGGGATTCCCACAGCCTTCAGCGCGTCCAAAATAGCGATGCTGGTGTGGGTATAAGCGGCAGGATTGATGACGATGCCGTCATATTTTCCATATGCTGCCTGAATCTCGTCCACCAGCGCACCCTCGTGATTGCTCTGAAAATGGTCCATTTCCACGTCCAAGGCTGTGGCTGTTTCATTCAAAAACGCCAGTAACTGGGCGTAGCTTTCACGACCATAAACTTCCGGCTCCCGAATGCCGAGCATATTGATGTTCGGCCCATTCAAGACCAGTATTTTCATGCTATTTCCTCCCAATGTGCCTTGATTTTTGCCGCCGCATCCTCTGGCAAACGGTTGTTGTGGATGATCACATCTGCAAAAGCCTCATACATCGGCATTCTTGCTTCATACATCTCATCCAAATTTACGGAAAGCGGCCGACCTACCGTGGCCAGCTTTTCTGCATCTCGTTGTAGCCAGAAAATCACACCATTCTGATGCAGCAGGGAATAATTCCGATCTTGGGTCACGCAGCCGCCTCCGGTGGCGATCACGAGACCGGATTGCTTGCCCAGCTCAGCCAGTACTTTGGTTTCCCAATCCCGAAACACAGCTTCGCCATCCTCCGCAAAAATGCGGGGGATGGTTTTGTTCGCGATTTTTTCAATTTCCGCATCGATATCCACAAATGGCTTGCCCAATTCTTCAGCAACCAGCCGTCCAACGGTAGACTTACCGCATCCGGGCATGCCGATGAGAATGATATTTTCCATTTGAGATTGCAGGGCTTTGGATACTTCCTCAAAGGACCGGGTTCCCGTACGTTTTCCTGCAAATTTAACAGCGGCGTACATGGCCTGGGAAATCAGCATCCACAGTCCATTCATCGCCACAATCCCTTTGCGTTCCGCATCCATCAGGAGTTTCGTCCGTGCCGGATTGTAGACGACGTCCAGTACGCCCTCCAACTGAGGAAATATCTCCAGATTCACAGGGGAAACGCCTGTATCCGGATACATTCCCACAGGCGTGGTGTTGATAATGATGGCAGCATCGCGATGCAGCTCTAAATTTCCGTAATGATTCTCTCCGCTGCGGGAAATGACTATGACTTGCGCCTCCAGATCTTTCAGTACAAACTGTACCACCTTGCTTGCACCGCCACTGCCCAGCACCAGGCATTTTTTGCCGGCAGGGGACAAACCACTCTTGTCAACCATAGACCGGAAACCCCAATAATCCGTATTGGCGCCGATCAATTTTCCTTCCCGGCGGATGATGGTGTTCACCGCACCGAGTTCTCGGGCAATGGGGGTCAGGGAATCCAGGCAGGGGATCACCGCCTGCTTATAGGGCATGGTCACATTGATCCCGTCCCAATCACTGTTCCGCAGAAATTTTTCCAATTCCGACGGTTCTTTTTCGTAAAGCCGATATTCGTAGTCGCCCAGTAGAGCGTGGATGGCAGGGGAGTAGCTGTGCCCCAGCTTCCGCCCTAACAGACCGCATTTCATTCAAACCACCTCGGTGTAGCTGCCCAGATAAGCGAAATTCTCACATAGATCATCCAGTTCGCACATCAGCTGTACAAACTCTTCTGCGTAAACAGAGGTTTCTAAATCAAAATAGAACATCCCCTGAAAATGCTGCTGGGTCATGGTGCGGGATTCCAGCCCAACTACATTGATTCCCAATGTATAAAGCCTTGCAAGCACCTTATAGAGGGCGCCGGGCCGGTCAGACAGCGCCATGCGCAGCACCGTCCGGTCAGCACCGGGATAGATTTCCAACTGCCTGCTGATGCACACATACTGGGTCTGCCCCGGCAGTCGGAAACTACGTACGATGTAAAGACCATGTTCCGTTAGCTGATCATAGATTCTCTTCTTGCTGTCGTCCATAGCCAAAACACCGAATCGGCACATTCCCTGCGCCACGGCGGAAAGGACACCTTCCTGATTTTTGAAGGGCATCATGGCGCACTGGCCAAAGATTTTCCGACAGACCATGTCCATATTCTGATCGTCCCCACCCCAACAGGCCACGGCAGCGTCCTTGGGCAGCAGCTTGGGGGTGTTGTGAATGGCGGCGTTGATTTTCTCAAACAGGGGGGTTCTGGCGGCGTTGCATTTGGACTGATATCCACGGCTCAGCTCAAACAGAAGATCATACAAGACCCTTGCATATACATCCATGTCCTTGCCTGCCTTTTGGGCCACATCCCGCAGCTTTTCCGCTTCCCGAGCAGGTACGAAAATAGGCAGATCGTGTTCCTTTTTATAATTGGCAATCTGGGCGGAAATTTCCATGCGCTGCACAAACAGCTTCACCAACTGATCGTCGATTTTATCAATTTCCAAACGCAGTTCGTTCAGATCCATAATGGGTTCCTCACTGATTATTTCCTAAAATCAAATCGTAAATCACAATGGCCGCTGCGGCCTCTACTACAGGCACAGCCCGGGGGACGATGCAGGGATCATGACGCCCCTGAATCGTTAGCGTCACTTCTTCCATCGTTTCCAGATTCACGCTCTTCTGCGGCTTGGCAATGGAAGGCGTGGGCTTGAAGGCCACCCGTAAGATCACCGGCATGCCATTGGAAATACCGCCCAAAATGCCGCCGCAATGGTTACTTTTGCTGCTAATATGGCCACCTGCAAGTATATATGCATCATTGGTTTGACTGCCGGGATGATAGGTGTTGGCAAAACCCAGACCAAAATCCACGCCCTTCACGGCGGGAATGCCATACATAGCATGGGCGATTTTTCCTTCTACGCCGTCAAACATCGGCCCGCCAAGACCCACCGGCAGCCCGGTTACGGCGCATTCGATGATGCCGCCTAGACTATCGCCCCGTTTTTTGGCTTCCGCAATGGCTTCCTGCATCTGCTGGCCACATGCTCGGTTCAGCACCGGGAAATCCTCCTGTACGCCGTCTAAATCAGGCGCTACGGGGTCAAAGCGGTTGTCGTCAATATCGCTAATCCATGCAATATGCGCACCGATACGAATGCCAATTATCTCCAGCCACTGTTTGCACAGCCCGCCGGCAATGCACAGCGGCGCCGTCATCCGGCCGGAAAAAGGTCCGCCGCCGGACATATCGAAGTCCAAACCGTACTTCATCCATGCAGTGAAATCTGCGTGCCCGGGGCGGGGGATGTGATGGAGGTGATCATAGTCTGCTCTGCGGACATTTTCGTTGTAAATCACAGCCCGAATGGTTTCCCCGTTGGTATGCTCGTTGGTAACGCCGCTTTGAAAATGGGGGATGTCCGCTTCTTTCCGGGTAGTGGACCAGGGGGTATTTCCCGGTGCCCGTCGAGTCAAAAAGCCCTGTAGCTTGTCCATATCTACCGGCAAATCGGCGGGAATGCCCTCCAGAACCATCCCAATTTCCGGCTCGTGGGAGGCACCCAAAATGGTTAGCTTAAAATTATCGCCGTAATGGGAGATCATATCTTACCTCCCAGTCTGGTGAATTCCTTCCAGAAGCCAGGATAGGACTTGCTGACACACTCCGCACCCAAAATGGTCACAGGATATTTACATACGGTGGAAGCGATGGCGGCAGCCATAGCGATCCGATGGTCATTGCAAGCATCCACTGTGCCGCCGGTCAGCGTGGCAGGGTAGATGGTCAGGGTATTTTCGTCAGCAGTGGCTCTGCCGCCCAGGGCACAGAGCATTTCCACGATGGCATGAATCCGGTCAGATTCCTTTAGCCGAAGACGGCGCACATCGGTGATGACGGCGCCCTGATTTGCGGCTGCTACAACGGCCAGAATCGGCACCAAATCGGGAATATCCGCAGCGGAAATGGTGATATGTTCCTGCAGCATGGGCAAAAGATGGGAAATGGCTTTGTCACCCTGTACGCTGTGTTCATCCAGTCCTGTGACGGTAATCTGGCTGCCAAGGGCTGCGGCGGCAAGCCAAAATGCAGCACTGCTCCAGTCGCCCTCTACAGTAACGCTACCGGGACTTTTGAACTTCTGCTTACCCGGGGTATGATAATCCGTCCATTCGACGCCAAATTGGGAGAGCACCTTGGTCGTCATGTCTACATAGGGCTTGGATTCCACCCGGCCAATCAGTTCCAACCGACTTTCGCCATCCAAAAGCGGCAGCGCCATGAGAAGACCCGAGATGAATTGGCTGGATACGCCACCGTCAATGCGGTAATGTCCGGGACGAAGAGCGCCGCTTAGGCGCAATCCTGCCGTAACGGCACGGGACGGCTGCATCCCGGCGGCTTGCAGTTGGGCACGGTTCAACCAGGAGAGGCAGCAACCGCTGCGACCCATTTCCTCCCAAAGTGGGGAAAGAGGACGATAGGGGAGTCTGCCTTCCAACAGGAAGGTGGTGTCAACACCTAACGCACCGGCCAGTGGCAGGAAAAATCGCAGGGTCGAGCCGCTTTCTCCGCAGTTTGCCACTGCGGAGGCGGGCACATTACGGATAGGGGTAATGATTTCTGCCTGACCATAACAGTGCTCGATTTCTCCGCCAAAACCGGTAATGCAACTAATAGTTGCGCTCAAATCGTCGCAAATTGTTGGAATTACGATGTGGGTGGGTTGATCGGCCAAGGCGGCGCACACCATCAAACGGTGGGCGTGGGACTTGGAAGGAATTGCGCAGACACTGCCATGCAATTTCTCGGGGAAAATGGAAATATCCATATTTATACTCCTTCCTTCACACAGTTCTCCAGTTCCGTTACGGGCATTTCTATCAGTTTGCAGCAACCGATGGTTGCTGGTAAAACCAGGGAGATCTTGTCTCTACTGCGTTTTTTATCGGACAACGCATGCTGTACCAATACATCAGATGACAGATCGGTATGGGTAGGCAGATCGAATTGCTTCAATAGATCAATCATTCGATCGCAATCTTCACTACTGCAAAGTCCCTGGGCTGCCGCGTATTTTGCCATGATGCTCATTCCAATGGCAACGGCGGCACCATGAGAAATGCGATAATCGCTTGCTTTTTCAATGCTGTGTCCCAGGGTGTGCCCCAAATTCAGCATTCTGCGGCAACCGGTATCAAACTCGTCCTGCACCACCGCTTGTTTTTTCCATTCAATGCACTTGCCGATGATATTCGTCCGGTCAAAGTCCATTCCCTTTTCTTCCAGATGGGCAAAAAGTGCGGGATCGTACAAAATGCCGTATTTCACGATCTCGGCGCAGCCCTCGATAAAGCGATTCTCCGGCAATGTTTTTAACGTTTCCGTATCACAAAGAACCAGACTGGGTTGATAAAAAGCTCCCACAAGGTTCTTTCCTGCAGGCAGGTCAATGGCTGTTTTTCCGCCGACGGAGGAATCTACCATGGCCAGCAGGGAAGTGGGCACTTGAACATAGGGGATGCCACGCAGATAGGTGGCGGCAACAAAACCGGTCAGATCCCCCACCACACCGCCGCCCAGTGCGATCAGGCAGTCGCTGCGGGTGATCTGATGCTCCGCCAGAAAAGTCAGCAACCTCAGATAGTTTTCGCCATTTTTGCTGGCCTCTCCCGCAGATATGACAAAGGAACTGACCTGAAAACCGGCCTTTTCCATACTGATGACCGCTTTTTCTCCGTAAATCGGCCATACATTGCTGTCACTGACAATAACGCTGGCTCGCCCGGAAACCAAGGCGGCGGTTTTTGTGCCCAGCTGGCATAATAGATTGGGGCCTACTTGAACGGAATATGTTTTTGAGGCGCTGACAGTAATTTCGACCATTCGGCTACCTCCCTGGTAATCAACAAATTATCGGATAATGCTGCGAATCTTTCGCGTCTTTTCATTGAGTTGGGCAAATTGTTCCGGTGTCAATGCCTGCGCACCGTCACAGAGGGCGCAAGCAGGATCGTTGTGTACTTCCACCATTACACCATCAGCCCCTGCTGCGGCTGCGGCCAGCGTCATGGGCGGCACAAATCGGGCAGCACCGGTGCCATGGCTGGGGTCAACAATCACGGGAAGGTGAGAAAGTTCCTGCACAGCGGGAATGGCAGAAAGATCCAGTGTGTTGCGGGTATAGGTTTCAAAGGTGCGGATGCCCCGCTCGCAGAGGATCACATTTTCGTTGCCCTCCCGCATGATGTACTCTGCGCTCATCAGCAGTTCCTGAAGGGTATTTGCAAGACCGCGCTTCAGTAGAACCGGCTTTTTGCTTCGACCCAGTTCTGTCAGCAGATCGAAGTTCTGCATATTCCGGGCACCTACCTGGATGATGTCCACATCCTGGTATAGTTCCAGCGCGGAAACGGTCATGATCTCTGTAATAATGGGAAGTCCTGTGATTGCTTTTGCCTTCAACAGCAGGCGGATCCCATCCTCCCGCAGCCCCTGAAAGGCGTAGGGAGATGTGCGGGGCTTGAATGCACCGCCTCTGAGTATATCAGCCCCGCCTGCCTTGACGGCCTGAGCCACTGCAATGATCTGCTCTTCGGATTCTACGCTGCAAGGTCCGGCGATCATGGCAAAATGTCCGCCACCGATCTTTACATTGCCAATCTCCACCACCGTATCTTGCGGATGGAATTTTCGATTGGCCTGCTTAAAAGGATCGGAAACCCGCCGTACAGATTCTACAATTTCCATGGACTGCAGCAGCCCCACATCCACGCGGCTGACATCACCGATCATTCCCAAAATGGTGGAATGATTACCGGGGTAGGTATGCACTTCCAATCCGGTTTCTTCCAGCCAGCGGATCAGAGAAGCCGTCTGAACCGGGGATGCATTTGCTTTCAAAACTGCGATCATAAAACCTCCAGAAAAACGCCGTAATACGGCAAAGGGAAGAGAACGCTGCACGGTTTGGTGGTGCAGCGCTCACAGAAATACTTTTGGTAGATTCGATCAGGAGAGAATCCAGATGCTGATGATCAGTTCCAGTACAAGGACAACGGCCAATATGGCGATGGCGATCCATGCCTTATTGAGTTTTCGCTGTCCAGACTTTTTGGGCTTGCGAACGGGGAAAGACCATTTTGCGCGGGGCTTTCTCTCTCTTCGTTTGGTGGCACGGGGAGCAATTTCCTCAGACCAGGCAGGGGATAGATCCTCCTCTTCCAAGGGCTCCTCGGGTAGAAATTCCTCTACTGTGTTGGTGCGGGCCAATTCCTGTAAAACGGTGGGAATCACAGGCTCATCCCGCATGCCGTTTCGCTGGGTATACATCATCAGCGCCCGGCCCATTTGCTCCGGACCTTGCCAGCGGATGGAAGGATCGGGGGCACAGGCCCTCAGGATGATCTCCGCCATTTCATAATCAGCGTACTTAGGCGGTAGCAAAAGCCTGCCGACTACCGCATCATTTCCCGGCAACATACCGCCGTTAAATGCCTGGTACAGGATCAGACCCAGTGCATAAACATCTGCGGTATCGTTGACCGGATGTGTACCGTCCATCAATTCCGGCGGCGTATAGCTGCTTCTATATTGTTCGGGCAACGGAATGTGCCCAATTTCATACAGGGGCAGGAAACCCAGATCTCCGATGTGGTAATGGGTACCGTGACGGAAGACATTACCCGGCTTCAGGTTGGTATAGCAGTATCCGCTGCGGCGGCATACCGTCAGTGCGGCGCACAGATCCAGGGCCATATTCACCACGTCCATGTGGGTGAGATTCTCCTGCTGCAACAGTTGGGGAAGGGTCTGACGCAGAGGACTAAGCATATACACTTCATAACCCTTGCCGTCCTCGGAGGGTACGACCTGTACGCAGTCGTAGTCCACAAAGCCACCCACTGTGGCCATATGGCGGAGAACCTGCACATTCCGCAGCACATCCCGGGCCTGTTCTTTGTAATAGGCATTGACCTCTGCGGGTCCGGAAAAAGAACCGCTCATCAGCAATGCATCCAGGTGAGCTGTAGAGGCGGGCAGGGAGATGATCTTGACAATAAATGGCTTGCCGCTGTAATTTTGTGTGGCCCGATAGCACCGGGCAGCGCTATTCTGAGTGAGCAGATCACCCAGGGTAAATCCGTCCAGAATGGGGGAAATATTCCGCGGTGCAGACATCCTCCTCGCCTCCTTTTTTCGTGATGATTCTATGATAAAATAAAATGGCACAAATTGCAATATGTTTCTGGATTCAGAGCACTTATTTTTCGGCAAAATATTGGTTTCGACCACAAAATATAGTCATAATCAAAAAAACCATGTCAAAATGTGGGGGTTAATTTTCTTGAATTTTTTGGTTTTCCTAGTTGTTTTATTAGGAAAGAGATGCTATAATAATGAAAACTTGATGCGTCTGCAACGCATCGGAACGGAGGATTACAAATGAGCAAGATCGTATGTGATGTCTGCGGCTCTACTTATTCCGAGACAGAAGCCCAGTGCCCCATCTGTGGCACCGCAAAATCGGAAGCAGCAAAGCCCGTCATCGAAGCAAATGGAGAAGATCAGGCCAGCAAGGGCGGCAAGTTCTCCAAAACCAATACTAGAAAAACCGGCGCTGGCAACACCAGAAAGTCCGGAAGTGAGAACAATAAATCCGGGGAAGAGGGTGCACCCTCCAATCTGGCAATGATCGTTATTGTTGCTGTATTGCTGCTCGCCATCGTGGCAGTGTGTGTATTCATCGCTGTGCGATTGTTCGGCCAGCCCGAGAACCCCAATCCCAGCACCAATTCTACCCAGTCTACTTCCCAGACCATTCCCTGCACCGGCATTGAACTGCTGGACAGCGCAAACCAGACCCTGACCTTTACCGACCTGACCCAGACCGCTCAGCTGTCTGTCAAGGCTCTGCCCGAGAATACCACCGATACCGTTGTCTGTACATATACTTCCAGCGACCCTGCTGTGGTTCTGGTGAATGAGACCGGTTTGGTTACACCCGTGGCAAGCGGTAACGCTACCATTACCATCGCTTATGGCACCTACTCCATTTCCGTCAGCGTTACCTGTGACATTCCCAAGCCCATCACTGAGATTAAGTTGGTTGGTAAGGAGATTACCCTGAGCCGCACCAGTAAGACCGCTCAGCTGTACACCGGTGAGCTGGATCCTTCCGATATTAAATGGGAAAGCAATGATGAAACCATTGCATATGTAGAAAATGGTTTGGTCACCGCTGTGGCCAATGGTAAGGTCACCATTACTGCTACCTATGGCGACTTGACTGCTACCTGTACCGTCCATGTGCGAGATATGGATGCAACTGAGTATATGTTTGCTCATCGCTGGGACGAAGATGGTGACGAAGATTTCGAGTCCACTCTGACTATTGGTGAATCCTTGGAAATCAAGTTTATCGACAGCGCTACCAAGGAAGTAATTAAGATTACCGAATGGAAGCAGAGCGGCGATTTCCCCAAGTGTTGTACTTTGGAGTACACAGAGGATGGTGTCAAGATCACCGCAACCGCAACTACCTACTCTGAAGATATCTCCGGTAACTATGTTGCGATCCATGTATCCTACGAAGGCAAAGCCTATACCTACAAGATTCGTGTTAGTAAGCCTGCGGAAACTCAGGAATAAAATAGTTGGCAGCACAGATGATCTCTGTGCTGCCATTTTTTATTCATCGCTGTTTCCCAGCCGAGCCCGGCGCAGAAAGAAGGAAATACACCACACACCGGCCAAACCGATGACAGTGTAGATGACACGGCTCAGTGCGGTTGCGGAGCCAAACAGCCAGGCCACCAGGTCAAACTGGAAAATGCCCACCAAGCCCCAGTTCAAACAGCCGATGATGGACAGCGCCAACGCAAGAATATCCATTTTATAAACCTCCTTGTATAATTTTACTGAAAACAGCATTCCCAAAAGCCGGAAATTTATACTTTATGATTGACGAAAAACTTTTTCTCAGATATAATCTTCTTGAATCTTTATCAAAGGGAGGACCACACATTGAAACTATTTGGAAAAGCTGATATTTTGCTTCCCAAGTCTGCGGATATGCATCGCTGGGCAGTGATTGCCTGCGACCAGTTTACCTCCGATGCTGCCTACTGGCAGAGAGTTGCCAACACCGTTGGTGACAGCCAGTCCACTCTGCACATGATTCTGCCCGAGGCCCATTTGGGCAGTGCCGATGAGGCATCCATCGTCAAGGAAATCAATGCCACCATGGATCGGTATCTGGCAAACGATGTGTTCGCTGTCTATCCCGATTCTTACATTTATGTGGAGCGCACCCTGCTCAGCGGTGCCGTCCGTCCCGGCCTGATTGGTGCTGTTGACTTGGAGGAATATAACTACAATATGGGCTCCGTGTCTGCCATCCGTGCCACGGAGAAGACTGTTCTGGAGCGCATTCCGCCCCGCCAGCGTGTCCGCAAGGATGCTGGCATCGAATTTCCCCATGTGCTGATGCTCTGCGATGACGACCGCAGACAGCTGCTGGAGCCTATTGCGGCACAAAAAGACAGCCTGCAGAAAATATACGACTTTGATCTGATGGAAGGCGGCGGCCATATTACCGGTTGGCTGGTGGATGGCGATGCTGCATCCGCCTTTGATGTTCGCCTGCAGGCATACATTGACTCCGTTCCCGCCAAGTATGCCGATCTGGACGGTGCTCCCGTTGTGCTGGCCGTTGGCGACGGCAATCATTCCCTGGCCACTGCCAAGAGCTGCTATGAGGCGCTGAAGCGGCAGAGTCCCGGCGTGGATCTGTCTAATCATCCTGCCCGCTTTGCGCTGGTGGAACTGGAGAATATCCACGATGATTCCCAGGTCTTCGAACCCATCCATCGCATCCTATTCCGTGTAGATGGTAAGAAACTGCTGCGGGATCTGCAGGCCATCTGCGCAGAAGACGGCTATGCCGTGGAGTATGTTATGGGCAGTGAGCGCGGTACACTCTACCTGGATAAAAAGAGGGGAGAACTGGCCGTTGCCGTCCTGCAGGAATTCCTGGATGAATGGATGGTTGACAATTCCTGCGAAATCGACTATATTCATGGCGATGACGAAGTGGCCGAACTGGCCCAGCAGCCCGATGCCGTTGGCTTCCTGCTGCCCTCCATGGAAAAGCATCAGCTGTTTCGTGGCGTCATCTCCGGCGGCGTTCTCCCGAGAAAGACTTTCTCCATGGGTCACGCCCGGGAAAAACGATACTATTTGGAAGGCAGAAAAATTAAATGACCACTTTGTATGAAGGCGCATACGCCAAGATTAACCTTACCTTGGATGTGCTTGGGAAAAGACCGGATGGCTATCACGATATTAAAAGCGTGATGCAGACGATCTCCCTGCGGGACGATATTCAAATCGATCTGGGCACCGGTAAGCCCTGGTGCATCGTTTGCGATAAAGAAGGTGTTCCCACCGACGAGAGCAACCTGTGCTGGAAAGCAGCGAAGCTGTTTTTCGAAACTGTAAAGAAAGACCCCGATGGTCTGACCATTACCATCACCAAGCGCATTCCTATGCAGGCTGGCTTGGGCGGCGGTAGCGCCGATGCAGCCGCTGTGCTGCGGGCACTCAACCGGCATTATAATGCCCCCCTGTCCCTGCCTGCGTTGGCAGAACTGGGCAGCGCCGTGGGCAGTGATGTTCCTTTCTGTGTTCTGTGCGGCACCGCCGTTGTAGAGGGCAGAGGCGAGCGGATCCGCAAGTTGCCGGATATGCCTGAGTGCATTTTTGTGGTGTGCAAGCCGGATTTCTCCGTTTCCACGCCGGAGCTGTATGCAGCTATCGATGAAAAGGCCATCGCCAATCGTCCGGATGCCGCCGCTATGGAAAGTGCGGTGCTGGCCGGCGATTTGGATGCCATTGCCCACACTGTGTGCAATGTTTTTGATCCCATCGTCACCGCAGAGCATCCGGAGATCAATTACATCAAGTCCATCATGAATACTTACGGCGGTGTGGGCTGGCAAATGACCGGAACCGGTTCTGCCATTTATGGCATTGTGGGTAATTTTGAGAATGCAGCCGTCATCTGCAATATGCTGCGGGATAATTATTCCCAGATATTTATTGCCAAAACTGTATAATGAACCCTGACACCGTCCATACTGAAACTATTTCAGTATGGACGGTGTTTTTATGTTGAAAACAATCAAGGGAATTGGCGTTTTGTTTATTGGGGCGGCGTTCCTGTTTTCTATCTCTTTGCTCCGGGATCATAAGATTCTGAAAAATGAGTTGGTACGGCTCCATGTTGTGGGTCAGTCCAATTCAGAGGAAGACCAAAGCGTTAAACGCTCCGTGCGGGATACAGTGCTTACTTGCCTGGAGGATCTTCTTCATGGCATAACCGACGTGGAGCAGGCTAAACAGCGCATCCAGTCTTGCCTTCCCCAGATTGAAGAAGCCGCCAATAAGGCTCTGCGGCAACTGGGAGTTGACAGCAAGGCGGTGGTCCGGTTTTTGAAAGAAGAGTTTCCAATCCGAGATTATGATACCTTTTCGCTGCCCTCCGGCATTTATCAGTCCCTGCGCGTCATCATTGGTGAAGGGGAGGGACAAAATTGGTGGTGCGTGGTGTTTCCGACGCTGTGCATGGGGAGCAACGCTGCGGATGTAGAAGATGTGGCAGCAGGTGCGGGTTTTTCTGAGAATTTGGCCGATACCATTACCGGCTCGCAAGGGTATAGGATCCGCTTTTATCTGCTGGATGTATTGGGTAAATTGGAAAATTTCTTTCACCGCAGCTAGAGAGTGTACTGTTCTTTTGCCGCCTAATATGATATAATATCAAAAAAGCGAAAGGCGGTGACAGTATGCTGACGATCCTCTATGGCAGTGACTGGACTGAAAACCGAAAAGAGATTCTCCGCCGTATTGCCGATGATGTCCGGGAAGAAAAGGGCAACCGCATTCTGATTGTCCCGGAGCTCATTAGCCACGATACAGAGCGCCGTTTGGCAGCAGTGGCAGGAGACACCTCCAGCCGCTTTGCTCAGGTGCTGTCTTTTACCCGCCTAGGGCGCCGGGTGATGGATGTGGTGGGCAATGCATCCCAGGAGTGCCTGGATAACAGCGGCCGTATTGTGGCCATGGCTTCCGCTGCCCGACAGCTGCACAGTCGGCTGAAAGCCTATGCCAAGGTGGAGAGCAAACCGGAGTTTTTGTCCCAAATGCTGGATGCGGTGGACGAATTTAAACGCTGCTGTATTACTCCTGCGGATCTCATGGCGGCGTCCCATCAAACCGAGGGTGTTCTGGCCCAAAAATTGGAAGAGCTTTCTTTGCTTCTGGACAGCTACGACGCGCTGTGTGCCCAGGGCAAGCGGGATCCCCGGGATCAGATGACTTGGGTTTTGGAACAGCTGGAGGAAATCGATTTTGCAGCCCATCACACCTTTTATGTGGATGGTTTCCCGGATTTTACCCGGCAGAACATGGCTATTTTGGAACATTTCATTGCTTCCGGTGCAGATGTGACGGTGAGTTTGAATTGCGATGCCATCCGCTCCGACCACATGGCCTTTGAAAAAGCGGGACAAACCGCTTCGGAACTTTATCAATTTGCCCAAAGAAAGGACATTCCCGTCCGGACACAGCGGATTTCTGGGCGTCATGATGTTCTGCTTTCTATGCGTGAAAACCTGTTTCAGGGTTCAAATCGGGCACAGCCTCAATTGCAGCAGCATCTCAAGGTGGTACGAGCCTCTTCCGTCTATCAGGAATGTCAGGTTGCTGCCCAGGAGGTAATGAGTCGGACACAGGCAGGCTGCCGTTATCGGGATGTGGCCATCGTCTGCACCCAGCCGGATTCTTATTTGCCTGCTTTGCGTCTGGTGTTCGGTAAATGCGGAATTCCGCTCTATCTGACTGGTACGGAGGATGTGCTCCGCTCCGGTGTGATTTCCACCGTCATTTTTGGCTTGGAAGCGGCCTTGGGCGGCTTTGAGCAGCGGGATGTGCTGCGATACCTGCGCAGCACCCTTTCTCCGCTGGGGCTGGACGCCTGCGATAAAATGGAAAATTACGTC
Organism: Faecousia sp.; assembly: GCA_045124575.1. Classification (GTDB taxonomy): domain Bacteria; phylum Bacillota; class Clostridia; order Oscillospirales; family Oscillospiraceae; genus Faecousia. The sequence continues at coordinate 34,014 of JBGVMD010000004.1, read as the reverse complement.
TATATCTGGGCCGTATCCGGCCTGACTTGGACAAGAGAATGGACAGGCCACCCTCAAGGCCTTTCAGAGGCCTGGAATGATACAGCCACCCGGGACCTTGCCCAATTGAATTTGGACCGCCAAAGAGTGATCGCACCCCTTCAGAATCTGCGGGAAAGTTTCCGTAATGCCGCAAATGTCAGCGGCCAGATTCAGGCGATCTATACCTTCCTGGAAGAAATCTCCTTCTCCCAGCGGCTGGAAGTTTTGGCTGATTCAATGGACGTCCGGGGAGACAATCGTAGCGCCCAGATTTGCAACCAGCTATGGGAGATTTTGCTCAGCGCGCTGGAACAGATGTATGATGTGCTGGGCAATACCGCCTGGGATGACGAAACCTTTGTCCGGCTTTTGAAGCTGTTGCTCAGTCAGTGTGATGTGGGCACCATCCCGCCGGTGCTGGATTCTGTCAGCGTGGGTAATGTGGATGCCATGCGCTGCCAGCAGCAGAAGCACTTGATTGTCCTGGGTGCGGAGGAAGGAAATCTGCCATCCTACGGTGGTTCGTCCGGACTTTTGACAGACCAGGAGCGTGTGGCGCTGCGTAGCGTGGGTGTGCCCTTAACTGGTGGTGCGATGGAGGGCATCCAATCGGAATTTGCTGAAATTTATGGCGTATTCTGCGGTGCGGAGGAGAGCGTAACAGTGGTCTCTTCCGGTGCACAAGCTTCCTTTGTATGCCGGAGACTTGCGGCAATGTCGGGCGGTGAAATGCAGGCTGATACCACAATGACCACCCAACTGCGCAGTGAATTGGCAGCTGCCAGCTATCTTGCTCGTCATCATGAGGCCCAAGGTGCCGGTACGCTGGGGATTGCAGATACATACACCTGGGTCAAGCGCTGTGCAAACCATACACTGGGCGCCGTCCGTCGGGAAAATATCCTGGCCCTTTATGGCGGTAAGCTACGCCTTTCAGCCTCTCAGATAGATCGTCAAGCGGAGTGCCGCCTGTCCTACTTCCTGAAATACGGCCTGCGGGCGCGGGAACGCAAGGAAGCGGCCATTGATCCGGCAGAATTTGGCACTTTCGTTCATGCGGTGCTGGAGCAGACCGGACGTACTGTCATGGAGCGGGGCGGCTTCCATGCCGTCAGTTTGGAAGATACCTTGCGGCTTGCTGCGGATTATTCCGAAGAATACCTACATTCTCATTTCAGTGCGCTGGAATCCAAACGGCTGGAATATTTGTTCCGCCGCAATTTGAAGGAACTGGAAATGGTGGTACAGGAGTTGTGGCGAGAACTGCAGCAGGCATCTTTTGAGCCGGCCTATTTCGAATTGCAATTTGGTAAAGACGGCAAAATGCCTGCTATTCGTATTCCAAATGAGGGCATAGAAGCCGAACTGCGGGGCTTCGTGGACCGAGTGGATCTCTGGCAGCGGGGTGACAGCACCTATTTCCGCGTGGTGGACTACAAAACCGGAAAAAAGGATTTTGACTATTGCGATGTGTTCAATGGCGTCGGCCTGCAAATGCTTCTGTATTTGTTTGCCTTGGAACAGGCTGGAGATGACGTCATTCCCGGGATACGTGTTAGCGCCGGTGTGCAGTATTTTCCGGCCAGAGCGCCTTATGTCAGTGTGGATGGCAGCATGAGCGACGAAGAAGCCCAATCTGCCCGCAAAAGCTTGAGGAAACGAAGTGGCCTGCTTTTGTCCGATGAGGACACGCTGCGGGCCATGGATAGCTCCGAAAAGATGGATACCCTCTGTTGTTCTGTCCGCAAGGACGGCACCCTTTCCGGTGATGTGGCCGACCGGGTGCAGCTGGGAATGCTGCGGGAATACATCATGTCCTTCCTTGGCCGTATGGCCGAGGACATTGCATCCGGCAATGTGACCCCCAATCCCTACACCCGGGGCACCAGCCACAATGCCTGTGCGTTCTGTCCCTATGGGGCCGTCTGCCATAAGGAAACCGTGGAAGGCCGGCGCAATTACAAGACCATGACCGCCCAGCGATTTTGGGAAGAAATAGAAAAGGAGGAGAGGTCGCATGGCTGAAAAATTGACACCCCAGCAAAAAACCGCCGTTGAAAACCGGGGCGGACGCCTGCTCGTCTCCGCCGCCGCAGGATCGGGAAAAACCAAAGTGTTGGTGGATCGGCTGTTGGGTTATTTGACAGACCCTGCGGATCCTGCCAATATTGATGAATTCCTCCTGATCACTTACACCAAGGCAGCTGCTGCCGAGCTTCGTGGCAAGATCGCTGCCAAGTTGACGGAGCGGGTAGCCAATGAACCGGAAAACGCCCATCTGCGGCGTCAGCTGCAACGACTGTATCTGACGAAAATTTCTACGGTTCACTCCTTCTGCGGTGATGTGTTGCGGGAGTATGCCTATCGCTTGGACATACCCGGAGATTTTCGGGTGGCCGATGAAAACGAATGCAATGAAATTCGCACCCGTGTTCTGGAAAAACTATTGGATGAATCCTATGCGCAGGACATGGAGGACCCTTCTTTCCGCGCCTTTGTGGATACCCAGGGCCTGGGCCGGGATGACCGTCAGGTGCCGGAAACCATCATGCAGGTCTACGACAGTGCCAGATGCCATCTTGACCCGGAAGCGTGGCTCCAACAGTGTGAGGAGCTGATCGGAGTTCAAAATGTGTCCGATGCCAGTCAGAGCATCTACGGCTGCGCACTAATGGAGCAGTTCTTCTCCTGGCTGGATCTGCAGATCGTTGCTTTGGAGCGGTGCGCTGCTGAGGCAGCTGCTGCGGAGGGATTTGAAAAGCCAGCGGCGTTGCTGCGTGATACGGTGTTTCAGCTACAGCATCTGCGTAGCAGCTCCACATGGGACCAAGTCTGTCAACGCCGTATCATTGATTTTGGCCGCATGACCTTCTCTAAAGACGCCGCCGATGAAGATTTGAAAGAACGCATCAAGGCGGTACGGGATGCCTGTAAAAAGGGCATCGAAAAAAAGACCCGCCCCTTTACCGATGCATCCGAGCAGGTGCTGTCGGATTTGAGTTCTTCTTCAGATGCAGTGTTGGGACTGACCAAATTGGTGCGCCGCTTCGGGGAAAGTTACGATCGTGCCAAACGAAACCGCCGTATTATGGACTTTGGCGATCTGGAACATCGGATGCTGGATCTTCTCTTGGGTAAGAAACGTACCGGTTTGACTACCGCCGCCGAGGATATTGCCTCCCGTTTCCGGGAGGTTATGGTGGATGAATACCAGGATTCCAATGAGGTGCAGGACGCTATCTATAATGCGTTAACCCAGCGCCGTCAGAATCTGTTTATGGTAGGTGATGTGAAGCAGTCCATCTATCAGTTCCGTTTGGCAGATCCTGGTATTTTTCTGGAAAAGTATCAGGCGTTTGCGCCTGCGGAAGAGGCCCAGCCCGGAGACGATCGCAAGGTTGTCCTCAGCCATAATTTCCGTTCCAGTGCTGGGGTTTTGGAAGCCTGTAATGATGTTTTCCGCACCTGTATGTGCCCCCAGGTGGGCGGTTTGTACTATGGCGCTGAGGAGGCATTAAACGAGGGCATTCCCCATGTTTCTCTAGGCGTAGCCGAAGCAGAACTTTGCTGCGTGGATGTGCAGCAGGAAACCTATCCTGAGGAAGCGGCCTTTGTGGTCTCCCATATTCAGCAGCTTCTTCGCTCTGGAATGGTACGGGAAGGGGAGCGCCTGCGTCCGGTGCGTCCGGAGGACATTGTCATCTTGCTGCGTTCCCCCGGCTCTGCAGGGATCTATTACCAGCGGGCGCTGGAGAATGCCGGCATTCGCTATGCCACCGGTGGTGGCGTAGATCTTCTGAAAACCGAAGAAATCGCCACCTTCCATGCAATTTTGCAGGTGATTCATAATCCAAGATTGGATATCCCCCTTGTGGCAGCACTCAGTAGCCCGGCCTTCGGCTTTGCTGCCGACGATTTGGCCGCGCTCCGTGCCAAGCACATCAGTTGTTCTTTCTACGATGCACTGCTTCAGGATCCCCACGAAAAGTCCAAGGCTTTTTTGGAAGTCTTGCATCAGCTGCGCGGCGCTCTGCGCCACTTCAGCCTGACTCGATTGTTGGAGCAGGTGCTTCTTATCACTTCTTTGGAGGAAATCTACGGTGCCATGGAGGGTAGCCAGCTGCGTCTGCAAAACCTGCAGACCTTCTTCCAACTGGCAGCAGATTTTGAGGCCGGTGGCAACCGTGATCTGGGCAGCTTCCTGGAACATTTGGAAAGCATGGAAGAGAAGGGGCTCATCACAGCAGGGGAACAGAGCGCAGCCGGATGCGTCACCATTATGAGCATCCATAAGTCCAAAGGCCTGGAATTTCCTGTGGTGTATCTTTGCGGGTTGGGCCGAGAGTTTAATATGGAAAGCCAGCGGGGGACAGTGTTGTGTCATAAGTCCCTGGGCTTGGGCCTGTCGGCTGTGGACAATCAGAATCGACTGCGCTATCCTACCATTGCCAAACGTGCCATCGCCGCTCGTATCGGTATGGACAGCGTGTCAGAGGAATTGCGTGTTCTGTATGTGGCCATGACCCGGGCGAAGGATCGACTGGTGATGACCTATGCATCCCCTCGGTTGGAAAAGGATATTGCCGAAATCGTGCAGCGTATGGATATGGGGGGACGGGATCTGCTGATCCGGGAGGCAGTATGCCCCGGTGAATGGGTGTTGCTGACTGCCTTGCAAAAGACCGAGGCTGGCGAACTTTTTGCGCTGGCTTCCAGACCTAAACACACCGAAATTAGTCCATATCCCTGGAAAATCCGAGTGGTTACCGCCCCGCAACCTGTGGTTGACACGGTTCAGGAGGAAAAAACCGGACATATTCCGCTGAATCTTCTGGGTCAGATGCAAGAGGGCTTGGCCTTCCGCTATGCCCACACGGCAGCTACCACGGCGCCTTCCAAACAGACGGCTACCGGTTTAAAAGGCAGGCAGGTGGACCGGGAGGCGGCAGAGGATACTGCCGTAGCAAAGGCATCTTACCGCCAATGGCGCAAGCCATCCTTTGCCGAATCTCAGCGGCAGGGCAAGGACTATGGCAACGCACTTCACGCTGCCATGCAGTATATCGACTATGCAGCGTGCGGAACGGAAGCAGCGGTTGGAGCAGAATTACAGCGTCTTGCTGACGGGGGCTACCTTAGCCCTGCGCAAGCGCAGCTGGTAAACCCGAAAGCGATTGCTGACTTCTTTGCCACCGATTTGGGACGAAAATTACAGCAGGGAAATGTGGTACGTGAATTTAAGTTTTCACTGCTTGTGCCGGCAGAAGATTTTGCCGACGGACTAGCCGATGAACAGATTCTGCTGCAAGGCGTGGTTGACTGCGCGTGGATCGAAAACGATGGTATCACAATCATTGATTTCAAAACCGATTTTGTCACGGAGGAAACGCTGCCCCGGAAACAGTTGCAATATGCAGCTCAAGTTTCTGCCTACGCTAAAGCCATGGAACGGATCTATCAGAAACCGGTGAAACAGCGTCTGCTTTATTTCTTCCATCTAGGCCGTTTTGTCAGCATATAAATGAAACCGCCCTCCCGCATACGGGAGGGCGGTTGTTTTCAGCGCTCGTTACGGTTCTGATTCTGGTTCTGCTCGTTACGGTTCTGATTCTGGTTCTGCTCGTTGCGGTTCTGGTTCTGGTTCTGGTTCTGGTTACGGTTCTGGTTATTCATGGTTTTCCTCCGATATTTTCTGTTTAACGGCAGTGCCGCTACACATAGCTTTTCCGATTCTTCAGGATTTATCCTTTGGTTTGAAGATAAAACTTGCAATCAGTCCAGCCACAATGGCGGCTGTGATCCCACCGGCCGCTGCGGTGAGACCACCGGTGAAGATCCCCAGAAAACCATCCTTGTCAATTGCTTTTCTTACGCCCTTGGCAATGAGATTTCCAAAACCGGTCAGCGGCACGGATGCACCTGCGCCTGCAAATTCGATCAGCGGTTCATATAGACCTATTGCTCCTAATACCACGCCGATCACCACAAAACTAACCAAAATTCGGGCGGGTGTCAGCTTGGTCTTGTCAATGAGGATTTGCCCGATCAGGCAGATCGATCCGCCTACCAGAAATGCTTTGAGATAGTCCATTTCATTGTCCTCCCATAATGGATATGGCGTGACATACACCTGGTATGCTCAGACCCTGCTGTGTGGAAGTAGGGGAGAGTAGCGCCCCTGTGCCGCAGAATAAGATACGCCGCAGTTTTCCGGTTTTCAGCTTTCCCAGCAAATATCCACACAGGGTAATGGCGCTGCAGCCGCAGCCGGAGCCACCGGAATGAACGTCTTGCCCTTCTAGGTCAAACACCATGGTGCCGCAGTCGGCCAATTTGTCATCCAAAAGCATTCCATCCTGTCGGGATAGCTCCAATAGGGCAGCCTTGCCCACTGCGCCCAAATCGCCGGTCACGATCAGATCAAAGTCTTCAGGCCTCATTTTCAAGTCATCCATGTGGGCTTTGATGGTGTGATATGCCGCAGGGGCCATAGCAGCGCCCATATTATTGGCGTCTTTGATTCCCAGCTCCATTACGGTACCAATGGTGCAGCTTTCTATCTTTGACCCATCGCCTTCGCTGCACACCAGTGCGGCACCGGAACCGGTGACCGTCCATTGGGCCGTGGGGGTGCGCTGTCCTCCGTAGCCCAGTGGGAAGCGGTACTGCCGCTCAGAACTGGCAAAATGGGAAGAAGTCATGGCCACCACTTTGTCAGAAAATCCACCGGAAACGGTCATTGCTGCCAATAGAAGACTTTCTGCCATAGTGGAACAGGCACCGTAAAGTCCCAGATGGGGGATTCCGGTGTTGTTCAGGCTGAAGGAAGAGCCGATGCACTGATTCAGTAGATCTCCGGAATAGACCAGAGAAAACTGTTCCTGGCTCATGCCTGCCTTGCTTGCCAATGTTTCCAGGGCGATTTGTTGCATCCGTTTTTCGGCTTGTTCCCAGGTTTTTTGCTGGAAAAGGGTGTCTTGCGATGTGTAGTCAAAATAGGAAGACAGAGGCCCTTGCGATTCTTTCTTTCCTGCAACGCTGGCCCATGCAGTAATCACAGGTTGCTGCGGCAACACAAAACTTTGCCGCCCTCTTTTGTTTGTGGCGTTCATAGTCCACCTCCTGGTTTTAGCATTAGTATGCCCCAAAAACAAAAAAACTGCCGACGCATTTGCGTCGGCAGAAAAAATCATAGAATACGGCGTGCGCCGTAATAGTGGGATGTATAGTAGCTGGAGGACAGGTTACTGATGGTCACGCCCTTGGAGCTGGAAGCGTGAATGAATTGTCCGTTGCCAATATAGATGCCCACATGGGAAATTCCAGCCCTGTAGGTGTTCTGGAAAAATACCAGATCGCCGGGCTTCAAATTGCTCTTGGATACATAGCTTCCATGCTTGTACTGAGTTTCAGTGGTTCGGTTCAGGGAGATACCATGCACCTTAAATACATACTGCACAAAGCCGGAACAGTCAAATCCACTGGGGGATTCGCCGCCCCACACATAGGGAACACCAATGTACTTTTTCGCCGTGGCGATAATTTTATCTGCTTTGGAAGTCGTATTTCCTGCAATGTAGTTATTACTGTTTTTCAGCGCACTGACGCTGACCGGTGTGCCGGTGGATGCGCCCCGCCGGAAGAACAGAGGAGATTTGGCAGATGCCCGATTTTCATAGGGGGCTTCTTTCAAGGAGAGATAATCACTGCGGATATAGCAGATTTCGTCTCCCCAAATTACCTTATACCATTGTTTATTAAATCCAATAATATAGGCCAAATCACCCTTGCTGCTTTGGCCAATGGCCTGATAGGATGTTCCAGGGCCTGTGCGCATATTTACCTTGGAGTAATTGACATTTCCGTATCCCAACTCCACATTTTTAATGGTGGATACAGTCAGGTGGTCCTGATGCATGTAGCCTTCTTGCAAATTGTACAGCACCTTATACCAGCTGCCGGTTTTGCTCAGAAGCACAACAACTTCGTTCTGATTAGCATATGCCAGCGTTTTGCTGGAAGTGGATGGGCTGGCGCGTAGCCGCAGGGAAGAGGATGTGACATAGGCAACGCCAATTTTCTGTCCGTCGTTGTCAACAGCGACTGCGGGAATGGACAGCAGGAGAACCAGTGCAAGGATTAAAGGAATGCCAAATAGATGCTTGGAGAATTTCATGGGGAAAGTACCGGGGGAGAATTACTTGCCTGCCAGTGCTCGTTCCAGCCAAATGTGGCCCAGATCCAGCGCTGTATACAGCCCGTCCTTCTCACTCTTTTTTACCACGCGGTCCCGGCTTCTGGCAGCGGGATCGGTCAGCTGCAGCTGGATGGACACCTTGCTTGCCACATCCTGGTCGCCGACTTTCTTGGATTCGAGAATTTGCAGCATCACGATATGGGAATCGGCCATGGAGCCGTAGTAGACAATGTTGTCCTTCCGCATCAGCGGATGCCCTTTGTACATCAAAACAGCATTTTCTTCAGCCATTTTCATTTACCTCCTTGAAAGATGATGATCGAATTGTACCACATTGGCATAATTATGTCAACCAAGCAAGGCAATCTGGCAACAATTACCAATTCCATGTCAATTCAATCAAAAGATGATTTACAGATAAAAATAGGGGGAATGCCGTGGCAAACCCCCTATTTTGCCGATTTGGTCATTTCTCAAACAGATAGCACCGCACCAATTCCTGCAGCAGCTCGTCCCGATCGATTTTGCAGATCTGGGCACGGGCGTTGTTGTAATTGGTGATGTACGTAGGATCTTCCGACAGCAGGTAGCCAACGATCTGATTGATAGGGTTGTAACCCTTCTCGCTCAGGGAGTCAAATACACTCCGCAGAATCAGGCGCATATTGGCCTTGTCGTCGCAGGGCACCGTGAATTTTATGGTTCTGTCCGTCATATGGGTTACCTCCTTATTTCCTATATCGGTATTATAGCCCAAATTTTTGTTTGTGTAAAGACCTATCTTGTAAAATTTTATCAGCGAAGTACGGCGCCGCACTCGCTGGCCAGGGCGCCCAGCACCTTAGTGATGACGGGCTCGGTATCCGCGTCCGTCAGGGTACGGTCATCAGCACGCAGTTCCAGGGAGAATGCCAGGCTCTTTTTGCCCTCGCCCAGGTTAGCACCACGGTAGATGTCAAAGAGCTTCACGCTGCGCAGTAACTTGCCTGCAGCGGCGGTGATGGTCTGCTCTGCCTTGGCAACGGTCAGTGCTTCGTCACAGACAAAGGAAAGGTCGCGGGTCACAGCGGGATACTTGGGCAGGGGGGAGTAGGTGGCATCGGGAAGCAAGTGTGCCATCAGCTTGGTGAAGCTGATCTCTGCACAGTAGACCTCGCACTCCATGCCGTAGTTTGCAGCCACAAGAGGATGGATCTGGCCCATATAGCCCAGCACCTCGCCATCCATGCTGACCTCAGCGCAGCGGCCGGGATGGAAAGAGGGGTTGTTGCTGACGGCGGTGTAGCTGGCTTTCTTGGTGCGCAGTGCTGCAAAGACGGATTCCAGTTCGCCCTTCAGGCTGAAGAAATCTTCCTGGGCGCCATAAGTGCCCAGAATCAGCATCTTGGGCTCTTCCGGCAGGGCCTGTCCGTCCACAGGCAGATATACCTTGGCGATCTCATACATCCGAGCGGACTTGTTGTGGTAGGCGTTGTTCCGGGAAAGAATGTCCAGCATAGAGGGTAGCACGATGGTGCGCATCACAGAGGTATCCTCGCCCAAAGGGTTCTGGATCTTCAGCATATTCCGCAGGGGAGAATCGGCAGGCACACGAATCTGGTCCAAGCTGGCAGGGGGAACGAAGGAATAGGTGATGATCTCGTTATAGCCCATGGCCCGGCACTGACGGCCGGCCTTGGCTTCCAGTTCCATTTCGGGGGTGTAGCCGCCCTGGGTGGTGGTCTTCAGATCGGTGGTGGGGATCTCGTTGTAGCCAAAGGAGCGGGCCACTTCTTCCGCAATGTCCGCCATATGGTTCAAGTCGGGACGGAAAGAGGGAACAAGAATCTCATCGCCTTCTACTTCGATTTCCAGCCGCTTCAGGTACTCCACCATCATTTCCCGGGAAATCTCGGTGCCCAGCAGACGGTTGATCTTTTCGGGCTCCAGCTTCACCGTGTGAGGCTGGGGAACGTAGTTAATGATATCGATGATGCCGTCCAGTACATCGCCGCACTGAAGCATTTCTACCAGTTCGCAGGCACGCTCCACAGCGGGCAGGGTCATCATGGGATCAATATTCTTCTCAAACTTACCGGAGGCATCAGTACGCATGCCCAGTGCCAGTGCGGTCTGACGGATGGAAGTGCCATTGAAGTTGGCGGATTCGAAGACCACAGTAACAGTGTCGTCCTTGATCTCGGAATTCTCACCGCCCATAATGCCGGCCAGGCCAATGGGCTTATTTTCATCGGCAATCACCAGCATGCCGGGCTTCAAGGGCCGCAGATTGCCATCCAGGGTGGTCAGGGTTTCGCCGGCTTCGGCTTCCCGCACGATAATCTTGCCTTCGCCCACATAGCGGTAGTCAAAAGCGTGCATGGGCTGGCCGTATTCCAGCATCACGTAATTGGTGATGTCCACGATGTTGTTGATGGGGCGAACACCGTTGGCGCGCAGACGCTGACGCATCCACTTGGGGGAGGGACCGATCTTCACATTGGTCACCATACGGGCGGTGTAGCGGTTGCAGAGATGGTCGGCCGGCACTTCCACATCCAAATGCTCGAAGATAGAGCCGTTCTCACTACCCTGGACAATGGGTTCGTGATGGCGCATGGGCTGGTTGAAAGCGGCAGCAGCTTCCCGAGCCAGACCGATGATGGAGTAGCAGTCGGGACGGTTGTTGGTAATTTCAAAATCAACGATGGTATCATCGTTGCCGATGACGGTATTGATGTCATCGCCAATGTTGCAGTCCTCTTCAATGATGAAGATGCCGTCCTCAATGGCGTAGGGGAAATCACCCACGGTCAGGCCCAGTTCCTCCAGGCCGCACAGCATGCCGTTGGACTTGACACCACGCAGCTTACCCTTGGTGATGTGTACACCGCCGGGCAGCCAGGAATTGTGACGGGCCACGGGCACCAGGTCGCCTTCCTTGACATTCTGAGCGCCGGTGACGATTTGGACGGGCTCGCCGGAGCCATCGTCAATCATGCACACCCACATGTGATCGGAATTCTCGTGACGGACGATACTCAGAACCTTGCCCACCACCACATTTTTGATCTCGCTGTCCAAACGCTCGTAGGTTTCCACCTTCTGACCGAAGATGGTCATGGTTTCTACGAATTCCTTATCGGATACATGGGACAAATCTACAAACTCCTCATGGAGCCATTTTCTGTTGAGTTTCATACTATTTCCTCCTTAGAACTGGTTGAGGAACCGGTTGTCGTTGTCGAAGATCAGGCGCAGGTCATTGATCTTCATGCGGCCCATAGCCATACGCTCCAGGCCCATGCCGAAGGCAAAGCCGGAATACTTCTCGGGGTCAATGCCACAGCCGGAGAGCACATTGGGATGCACCATACCGGCACCCAGCAGCTCGATCCAGCCTTCGCCGTGGCAGGTGGAGCAGGTGGCACCATCTACTTCACCGGTGCCGTGGCACTTGTGGCACTGCATATCCATTTCGCAGCTGGGCTCAGTAAAGGGGAAGTGGTGGGGACGGAAACGCATCTGGGCATCCTGACCATAGATCTGGCGCATCACCTTCACCAGCGCGCCCTTTAGCTGACCCATGGTAATGTCCTCAGCGACTACCAGTCCTTCAATCTGATGGAACATGGGGGAGTGGGTGGCGTCAGCCTCGTCCTTACGGAACACACGGCCGGGAGCCAGCACACAGATGGGGGGCTCCATCTTCTCCATAGCACGCACCTGCATAGAGCTGGTCTGGGTACGCAGCAGCACAGAGTCGTCATCGGTGAAATAGAAGGTATCGCTGCGGTCACGGGCGGGATGGCCCTCTTCGGTGTTCAGCTTGGTGAAGTTGTAGTCGGACAGCTCCACCTCGGGGCCTTCGATGATCTGATAGCCCATGCCCACAAACATTTCCTTAATCTGCTGCAGCACCTGGTTCATGGGGTGCTGATGACCAACAGCCACGGCCTTGCCGGGAATTGTCACGTCAATGGCTTCGCTGGCCAGCTTTGCCTCCAGTGCGGCGGCATTGGCAGCGGTCTTGCGCTCTTCCAGCTTGGCTTCGATTTCGGCACGGACGGCGTTTGCCAGAGCACCCATCACAGGACGCTCCTCAGCGGTCAGCTTGCCCATCATCTTCAGCACAGCGGTCAGTTCACCCTTCTTGCCCAGGTACTTAACACGCAGCTCTTCCAGAGCGGCAGGGGAGTTGGCTGCTTCCAAAGCGGCAAGCGCCTCTTGCTTAATTTGTTCCAGTTGTTGTTTCATTTTATTTCCTCCTAAAAGGTTAACTACAAAAAAATAAACCCTTCATCCCAAACACTCGGGACGAAAGGTATTCCTTCCGCGGTACCACCCACGATTCGCCAAATTTGGCGCACTTAAAAGCGCAATCACGCTCGCAACCTGTAACGGAGTTACCCGTCCGCACCTACTCAATTTTCAGGCGGCAGCTCCCGGGAGAAGGCCCTGTGTCACATTCCGGATGGCTTTCACCGTCCCATCCTCGCTTTGGAAATGTGCCCGACACCGGACAGCCCGTTCGTCGCATTTACATATCAGTCAAATCATAGCACCCCGAAATGGAAAAAGCAAGCATTATTTTCTCTTGACGAAGGGAAAATGCTGTGCTATATTGTTTTAGAACAAACATTCACTTATTTGGAGGTGTCGGCATGTATCAGCCTTTGGCAGACCTTTTGCGGCCCACGACCCTGGACGAAGTCTATGGTCAGGAGCATATCTTGGGCCAGGGCGGCATTCTGCGCCGTTTGGTGGACTCCGGCAATATTCCCAATATGGTCTTCTACGGCCCTAGCGGAACCGGCAAGACTACGGTCGCTAACATCATCGCCAAGCAGACCAACCGGACGCTGTATAAGCTAAATGCCACCACTGCCTCTACTGCCGACATTAAGCAGATCGTGGCCGAGCTGGACACCTTTATGGCCCCCAACGGCATCCTGCTGTATTTGGACGAGATTCAGTCCTTTAACCGCAAACAGCAGCAGTCCCTCTTGGAGCATATCGAAAGCGGCAAGATCACCCTGATTACCTCCACCACCGAGAACCCCTATTTCTATGTGTTCAACGCCATCCTCAGCCGCTCCACCATTTTCGAGTTCAAGCAGCTGGACGATGCCGCCGTGCTGAAAGCGGTCAACAGGGCGGTGGAATTCATGGAAAACCGCACCGCCCTCAAGGCTCAGCCTGAAGAGGGAACATTGGAACATATCGCTTCCGCCTGCGGCGGTGATGTCCGTAAGGCCATGAACGCAGTGGAAGTGTTGTTCTCCGCCGGTCAGCCGGAAAACGGCATCCTGCCCTTGACTCTTGCCGATGCCAAAATGGTGACCCAGCGCTCCGCCATGCGTTACGACCGGGGCGGTGACAATCAATATGACACCTTGTCTGCATTGATGAAATCCATTCGTGGTTCCGATCCGGATGCGGCCATCCATTATCTTGCTCGTTTTCTGGAGGTGGGCGACCTGCCTTCCTGCTGCCGTCGGATTCTGTGCTCTGCTTGTGAAGACATTGGTTTGGCCTATCCCATGGCCATCCCCATCGTGAAGGCCTGTGTGGATACGGCTCTCCAGCTGGGTTTGCCGGAAGCCAAACTGCCCCTTTCCGATGCAGTGATTTTCCTGGCAACTTGCCCCAAATCCAATTCTGCCTATAATGCCTTCGCTGCAGCGGCAGAAGATGTTCGCAACGGCAAGGGTGGCGATTTTCCCCGGCATTTGCAGAACAAACACGCCGACACCTACGGCATGGAGCGTGCCCAAGGCTATCTCTATCCCCACAACTATCCCAACCATTGGGTGCAGCAGCAGTACCTGCCGGATGATTTGGTGGGCACTACCTATTATGAATATGGCCCCAATAAGACCGAACAGGCTGCCAAACAGTATTGGCAGGCAGTAAAGGGGAAGTGATTATGGATATTCAAATCGGCGATATTCTTACCATGAAAAAAGCCCACCCCTGTGGGGGAGAGAAGTGGCTTGTGACTCGAATTGGCGCAGATTTCAAACTAAAATGTCTCAAATGCGGACATGAAGTGATGACCCCACGATTCAAAGCAGAGAAAAATATCCGCTCTGTGGAGCGTGCGAAAAACTCTTCGACATAACTGACGGCAGCTGATAAAATCAGCTGCCGCTTTTTTGCGTCCGGGGGCAATCGGGGGGACAATGGGGGCAAGTCTGGCGGAACTTGCAGGTGGCAGGCGGCTGTGTTGCGACCATCTTTTTGGCCTGTGGGCGGTATACTGAGGCCATCACTTACATAGGGGGCTGCGGTATGGAAATCTATCTGGACCTTGTGGTAATTCTCAACTTTCTTGTGGATTTTTTGCTGATTTTGGGGACAAACCGTATTTCCGGGCATAGCCCGGGTGTTAAAAAAGCTGCCCTGGCATCCCTCCTGGGAGCTGTTTATGCTGCAGGTTGTATTCTTCCAGGCTTCCACTTTTTAACAAACACCCTGTGGCGCATCATCAGTCTTGCCCTTATGTCCTTGATCGCTTTTGGCTGGGATGTGAGTGCGCTGCGCAGAGGCGTTCTGTTCGTCTTTTTGAGTATGGCGATGGGCGGTTTGGCCATGGGATTTGGAAACGGCGGCTTTTGGCCCGTTATCATGGCAGCGTTGCTGGTGTGCCTACTGTGCCGGCTGGGCTTTGGCGGCAGACCTGGTCAGCAACAATATATTCCGGTCAGTATTCTCCACAACGGAAAGACCATACAGCTGACCGCCCTGGTGGATACGGGCAATACCCTCAGGGATCCGGTATCCGGAATTCCGGTGCTGGTGGTGGATGCGCAGGCCGCGCAAAAACTGCTTTCCCTAACCGAGGATCAATTGATGCACCCCATCGAAACCGTGGCTTCCGGGAAAATCAGTGGCCTGCGTCTGATACCGTATAGTGCTGTTGGGCAGAGCGCCGGGATGCTTTTGGGCCTGCGGGTGCAGCGCCTTATCATCAATGGAAAGCAGGAAAATATGATCGTGGCCTTTGCGCCGCAGCGAATCGGGCAGGGAAGAGCCTATCAGGCACTGGCAGGAGGATATGTATGATGAATAAATTGATGCAGTTTTTAAAGCGCTTGGGTTTCCTTCAGGACGAGAGCCTGTTTTATATTGGCGGCAGCGATATTTTGCCGCCACCCCTCAAGGGTCAACAGGAGCAGGATGTGCTGACGGCAATGGAACAGGGGAGCGAGGAGGCCAAGCAGCTGCTCATAGAACATAATCTGCGGCTGGTGGTTTATATTGCACGCAGGTTTGAAAATACCGGTGTCAATTTGGAGGATCTGATTTCTATTGGTACCATTGGCTTGATCAAAGGCATCAGCACTTATCGCCGGGATAAAAATATCAAGCTGGCGACCTACTGTTCCCGCTGCATAGAAAACGAAATTCTCATGTTCATCCGAAAAATAGCAGGTCAGCGAGCGGAAGTCTCTCTGGAAGAGCCCATCAACATGGATTACGACGGCAATGAGTTGCTGCTGTCGGACATTCTGGGCACGGATGAGGATGTGGTCACAGGACACCTGGAAGATGACGTGGATCTAGAACTGCTCCGTCGGGCGCTGACACAGTTATCCGACCGGGAGCGGCAGATTATCAATATGCGCTTTGGATTGGAAGGGCAGCAGGAACTGACCCAGAAAGAGGTGGCGCAGAGGTTGGGGATCTCCCAATCTTATATCTCACGGCTGGAAAAACGGATCATGGCACGCTTGCGCAAGGAAATGCTGCGTCAGACCGCCTGCGTCTGAAAAAACTTGAAATACCCGGTCATATGTGATACACTGAAAAAGATAAGATGTTCATACGATCGTATACACAGATACAAGCAAAGGAGAACACAAAATGGAGTACAGAATCCTTGGTAAAACCGGTTTAAAAATTTCCACCCTCGGTTTTGGCGGTATTCCCATTCAGCGTATTGATGTTCAGGGCGCAAAGGAATTGATGCGCAAGGTGCAGGAGGCCGGCATCAATTATATCGACTCTGCCCGTGGCTACACAGTCAGTGAGGAATACCTGGGCCAGGCCATTGAAGGAATGCGGGATCGGTTTGTCCTAGCCTCAAAATCCATGGCTCGGGACAAGGAAGGCATGGCTCGGGATATTGACATCAGCCTGAAGAACTTCCGCACGGATTATATTGATCTTTATCAGTTCCATAACCCCAATGCCGCCCAGCTTGAGCAGATTCTTGCGCCCGGCGGTGCCATGGAAGCCATGCAGGAAGCTAAGGTTGCCGGCAAGATCGGTCACATTGGTATTACACTACATTCTTTGGATGTATTCAAGAAGGTACTGGAATACGATTGGGTAGAATCCGTCATGTATCCATATAACATTGTGGAAAATCAGGGCGAAGAAACCATCGCCAAGTGTGCCGAAAAGAATATCGGTTTCATCGCCATGAAACCTCTGGCCGGCGGTGCGCTGGAGGATACCACCTTGGCTTTGCGCTTCATCTGTGCTAACCCCAATGTGTCTGTAGTGATCCCCGGTATGGCAGAGGAGAAGGAACTGAAACAGAACCTGGCTGCTGCTTCCGATGCAGCACCCATTTCTGCGGAGGAACTAAACAAAATGGATACCATCCGTAAGGAACTGGGCAACAATTTCTGCCGTCGCTGCGGTTATTGCGCTCCCTGTACGATGGGCATCGGTATTCCCGCGGCACTGATCGCCGAGGGCTACAGTCTGCGCTACGGACTGCAGGCTTACGCAGAACAGCGCTATGCGGCTTCCGGTGCGCCTGCTTCGTCCTGTGTCGATTGTGGCCTGTGCGAAGAGCGCTGCCCCTATCATCTGCCCATTCGCCAGATGCTCAAGCGAGTTGTTCAGACCTTCGGTAAATAAAAAAGGAACTCTGCCACCGATGCCGGTGGCAGAGTTTTTTGTAGGGAATCAGTACGGGGTTGCTTCGGAGTCAGGAAGACAAGTATCGGGTATTTCCACAGAGATGCTGCGATAGAATGCCGCCCGGGCTGCCTGCTGGTATGCGCTGAGGAACGGAAAACCAATGCCCAGCGTAAAGATGCATGCAATGGCCCAGCCGATGAAGGAAAACTCCAGGCAGAACAGCTCAAACTTATGTCCATCCATCATCTGTCGGGAACGGGTGATGCACTCATTGGCATCCAATTCGGGATGCTCCGTCATGATGAAGGGGGCCATGGCATAACTGTATGTTTTGATGATGCCGGGAATAACAAACAGCAATGACCACAACGCGAGGTAGATGCCCGTCAGCAGACGAAGACAGAATGCGCCGCCCCAATTGGAGAATTGGGAAAACAGATCTTTGAATTCGTGGTGCTGACCATCATGCTGCTTCAGAAAATAGCTGTTCAGACCCAATTCGATCACGCCGCCGATGATAAAGGCGACAATGGCGGTGATCAGGGCATAAATCAGAACGCCGTTCAAAAGGGGCAGCAGCCACGGGACATTTTCCAACGAACCCAGTGCTTCCAGATCTTCAGAGCTGATATCCGCACTGCCGCCGGAGGACAGACCGCCCAAGAGGGAGGCGATAAAGCAGACTGCGGCAGAAATCAGCCACCGACCGGACAGATTCTCCCGGGCAATTCGACGAAAATCACTTGCGTACATAAGGGAAACCTCCTTGTTGTTTTTTATACAGTATACCAGGAAAAGGAAAACATTTCATAAAATTTTTGTAAAAATATCCGCGCGGCTCGATTGGAACCGCGCGGATGCGTTTTTAGTTACCGGGCTTGAAGCTGTCCTTCAGGCTGACACTGCGGTTAAATACCAGATGCTCGGCGGAAGAGTCCTTGCTGTCGGGGGTAAAGTAGCCCAGACGCATAAACTGGAAGCTCTGTCCGGCCTTTGCCTCTGCCAGGGAAGCCTCCACCTTGCAGTTCTCCAGAATCTCCAGAGAGTTGGGATTCAGGCAGGCCAGATAATCCTTGCCAGCGGCATCGGGATCGGGATCGTTGAACAGATTGTCGTACTGACGGACTTCTGCATCCACAGCGGTTTCGGCATCCACCCAGTGGATGGTAGCGCCCTTGACCTTGCGGCCATCAGCGGGGTCGCCGCCACGGGATTCGGGGTCATAGGTGGCCAGCACTTCGGTGATGTTGCCGTTCTCATCGGTGTTGTAGCCGGTGCACTGGATCAGGTATGCGCCCTTCAGGCGGCACTCCGGTCCATTGGGGAACAGACGTTTATACTTGGGAATGGGCTCTGCCAGGAAGTCATCTGCCTCGATCCACAGATTGCGGGAGAAGGTGACCTCGCGAGTACCATCCTCGGGACGGTTGGGATTGTTCTCCACGGTGACAGTCTCACTCTTACCCTCGGGGTAGTTGGTGATGGTCAGCTTGATGGGCTTCAGCACAGCCATCACTCGGCTGGCCACTTCGTTCAGATCTTCCCGCAGGCAGAACTCCAGGAAAGCGTAAGGGATGGTGTTAGGGGACTTTGCCACGCCCACACGCTCGCAGAAGTTGCGGATGGAAGCGGGAGTATAGCCACGGCGGCGCAGACCGCACAGGGTGGGCATACGGGGATCATCCCAGCCGGACACATAGCCGTTTTCAACCAGATTTCTCAGCTTGCGTTTGCTGAGCACGGTGTGGTCGATGCCCAGGCGGGCGAACTCGATCTGACGGGGGGTATGAGGAACGGATACATTTTCCACCACCCAGTTGTAGAGGGGTCTGTGGTTCTCAAATTCCAGAGAGCACAGGGAATGGGTGATGCCCTCCAGAGCATCCTGGATGGGATGGGCAAAGTCATACATGGGGTAGATGCACCACTTGTCGCCCTGACGGTGATGGTGCATGTGCCGGATGCGGTAGATAACGGGGTCACGCATATTAAAGTTGCCGCTGGCCAAGTCGATCTTGGCCCGCAGAGTGTACTTGTTGTCCTCAAACTCACCGTTTTTCATCCGCTCAACCAGATCCAGGCTCTCCTCAATGGGACGATCCCGGAAGGGGGAGGTGGCGGGAGTATTCAGATCGCCGCGCATTTCCTTGGCCTGCTCGGGGGTCAGCTCGCATACATAGGCAAGGCCCTTCTTGATCAGCTCCACGGCATATTCGTAGTCCTTCTCGAAATAGTCGGAGCCGTAGTAGAACCGGTCGCCCCAGTCAAAGCCCAGCCAGTGGATGTCCTCCTTGATGGCCTCGACGAACTCCACATCTTCCTTGGTGGGGTTGGTGTCGTCCATACGCAGGTTGCACAGGCCATTGTATTTTTCGGCGGTGCCGAAGTCGATGATCAGGGCCTTGCAGTGTCCAATGTGCAGATAGCCATTGGGTTCGGGAGGGAAGCGGGTGTGCACGGTCTTGCCGGCATACCGACCGCCTTCTGCAATATCCTCGTCAATAAAGGCGTGGATGAAATTCTTGCTTTCAGTCATTTCAGCCATATTTCAAAACCTCTCTTTGGGTAAATTTCCAATAATAAGTCATTATAACCCATTCATCCATAAATTGCAACAGGAATTATTGTTCCGTGTGAAAAACGAACTTTATGAAAAAATAGAAAACAATCCATGAAAAATAAAAAATTATGGTTGTCATTTTGACCCGGATATATTAGAATAGATTGGGATATAAAGAAGGGGGTAATTGAATTGCCTGAAGTAATGTACAAAAGAGTTCTCCTGAAGGTCAGCGGCGAAGCTTTGGCCGGGGGCGAGGGGACTGGTCTTGATTTTAATGTGCTGCACAGCGTTTGTTCTTCCATCAAGGAATGTGTAGATCTGGGCGTGCAAGTCGGCCTGGTCATTGGTGCCGGTAATTTCTGGCGTGGTGTCAAAAATGGTGCCGGCAAGCTGGAGCGCAGTCATGCCGATGCCATGGGCATGCTGGGCACTGTGATGAACGCCATCGCGGTGGCGGATGTGCTGGGTCAGCACGGCGTGGACGCCAGAGTCCTTTCCGCCGTGGAAATGAACAAGTTTGCTGAGTATTTCACCCGTGATACGGCGGAAAGATACTTAAACGAGGGCAAGGTCGTCCTCTTTGCCGCAGGCACCGGCAATCCCTATTTCTCCACCGACACCGGCGCAGTGCTCCGTGGTGTGGAGATTGGCGCTGATGCGATTCTTATGGCCAAGAACATCGACGCCATCTATTCTGACGACCCCCGCAAGAACCCCAATGCCGTCCGGTATAGCCAGCTGACCTATGACAAGGTGCTGGCGGACAACCTGAAGGCCACGGATATTACAGCCATGGCCCTGGCCATGGACAACAACATGACCATGGTCTGCTTCGGCCTGGACGAAGAAAACAGTATTGTACGCGTGGTGCGTGGCGAGGCCATCGGAACCACCGTTAAGAATGAATTTTAATTTAGGAGGACACGAAAATGCCCGTCGATTTTAAGGAATATGCAAGAAGAATGGACAAGGCCCTGGAGCATGTGCAGGAGGAGTTCGGCGCTGTCCGTGCCGGTCGTGCCAATGCCAAGGTTCTGGACCGCATTACTGTGGAATACTATGGAAGTGAAACGCCCCTGAATGGTGTGGCTACAATTTCCTCTCCCGATGCCCGTACTTTGGTGATCTCCCCCTGGGATACCAAGCTGCTGAAGGATATTCAGAAGGCCATTCAGACTTCTGACCTGGGTATCAATCCCCAGAACGACGGCCGTGTGATCCGTCTGGTCTTCCCCCAGCTGACGGAGGATCGCCGTAAGGAACTGGTCAAGCAGATCAAAAAGTACGCCGAGGAGGCCAAGGTGGCCATGCGTAACATTCGTCGTGATGGTATGGACTATGTGAAGAAGCTGAAGAAGAACAGTGAAATCACCGAGGACGACCAGAAGAAGGCCGAAAAGGATCTGCAAGACCTGTTGGATAAGATGATCAAGAAGGTGGACGAAGTCACCGCAGCCAAGGAAAAGGAACTGATGGCCATCTAATGCCAAATGTTTGGCGGGGGCGGAATCCGCCCCCGCTACTTGTATTATGTCACGAAGGGAGTGCCACGCAAATGCCCACAAAAGAAAACAATCTTTCCGTACCGCAGCATATTGCTATCATTATGGATGGTAATGGTCGCTGGGCAAAGCGGCGTGGACTGCCCCGAAAGGCTGGCCATAAGGCAGGTGCGGAGACTTTCCGTCGTATTGCGGCCTATTGCAATGAGATCGGCGTGAAGTATTTGACAGTCTATGCCTTCTCTACGGAAAACTGGAAGCGCTCTGCGGATGAGGTTTCCGGTATCATGTTCCTGCTGGAAAACTATCTGAAGGAAGCGCTGCGGGACATGGAAAAAAACCGCATTCGCTTCAAAGTGTTTGGTGATATCAGTCGACTGACTCCTGCTTTGCAGCGCCTGTGCCGTGAGACCATGGAACGATCCAGTGTTTATTCCGATGTGCAGGTGAACTTCTGCTTGAATTACGGTGGCCGTGACGAGATCGTGCGAGCAGCCCGTGCATTTGCCGCTGATGTGGCAGCAGGGAAGCGGCGTCCTGAGGATCTGTCGGAAGCGGATTTTGCTCTGTATTTGGACTCCGCCGGTGTACCTGATCCGGAACTGGTTATCCGTCCTTCCGGCGAATTGCGTACCAGCAATTTCCTTCCCTGGCAGAGTGCGTATTCTGAACTGGTTTTTATGGATGTGTTGTGGCCGGACTTTTCCGGCGCCGATCTGGACGCCGCGATTGCTGAATTCCACCAGCGTAATCGCCGATTTGGAGGTGTTTGAGGATGAAGACCCGAATCATTTCCGGAGCAGTATTTACCGCGGTTCTGGCATTGGTATTTTTCTTGCTGCCCAATTTTGTTACAGCGATTTCGGTGGCGGCTTTGTGCGCCATGGCATCCTATGAACTCCTGTATGCCACTGGCCTTGTAAAAAATATTCGCCTCAACATCTATTCTGCGCTGATGGCTGCGCTGGTGACCGTTTGGAGCTACTTTGGCTGTGCGTACGGCCCCATGCTTTTGGGAATCCTGATATATGCGATGCTGCTGTTTGGCGAATTGCTGATTACTTCCGGTAAGACCCCTGTGGCACAGCTGAGTTATTGCCTGCTGTCTGGCCTGGTGATCCCGTTTTTGCTTAGCGCACTGCTGCGCGTTCGCAATGATGTGAACGGGACAACGTTGTTGCTGATTCCGTTTATTATGGCATATTGCTCCGATACAGGCGCTTACTTTATTGGAGTTTGCTTCGGAAAACATAAAATGTGCCCCAATATCAGCCCGAAAAAATCCTGGGAAGGATTCTTTGGCGGGATTTGCGTGGCTATTATTGGCATGCTGGTTTATGCCCTGGTGCTGGACCATGCGGCAGATTATGATGTCAAATATTATTTGGTCGTGCTGTATGGCCTTGTAGGTGCATTGGGCAGTGTCTATGGCGATCTTATGATGTCTGTTATCAAACGGCAGGTCGGCATTAAGGATTATGGCAAACTGATTCCCGGCCATGGCGGTATTTTGGATCGGTTTGACTCCGTTCTGATTACAGCACCGCTGACAGAGGCACTTTTGCTTTTGATTCCCATGGTGGTATAATTTATGATGAAGTGTATTAGTATTCTCGGGTCCACCGGCTCCATCGGCAGACAAACGCTGGACATTGTTCGCAATTTAGATGGTGTCCAGGTTGCAGCACTGACCGCATCCACCAGTGTGGAGCGTATGGCAGAGCAGTGCCGTGAATTTAAACCCCAACTGGCCGTTATGGCCACCCAAGAGGCGGCTTCGCAACTGCAGGTTGCCATTTCTGATCTTCCTACCCGTGTGAGTTGGGGAGAGGAAGGCTTGCTGGAAGCCGCGACACTGCCTCAAGTGGATTGTGTGATCACCGCGGTGGTTGGTATGGTTGGCCTGAAGCCTACCTTGGCAGCCATAGAAGCTGGCAAGCGCATTGGCCTGGCCAATAAAGAAACGCTGGTTTGCGCCGGCGAACTGGTAATGGCGGCAGCAGAACAGCATCATGCTGAAATTATCCCGGTAGATTCGGAGCATTCCGCGATTTTCCAGTGTTTGATGGGCGTGCATAGCCCGAATGAAGTGAAAAAAATCATCCTTACTTGCTCCGGCGGTCCGTTCTATGGCTGGACAAGGGAGCAACTGCAGGTTGCTACCAAGGCCGATGCACTTCGTCATCCCAATTGGAAGATGGGTGCGAAAATTACCGTCGACTGTGCTACTCTGATGAACAAAGGCCTGGAAGTGATTGAAGCTATGCGCCTGTATCGACTGCCTTTGGAGCAGGTACAGGTGGTGATTCACCGCCAAAGTATCGTGCATAGCATGGTGGAATTTGTGGATGGGGCAGTGATGGCCCAAATGGGCACACCGGATATGCGCCTGCCCATCCAGCTGGCATTGACGTATCCGCAGCGGACGGTTTGCCCTGTAGATCCGCTGGATCTTCTCAGTTGTGGCCCGCTCACCTTTGCTGCATCGGATTTGGAGGCTTTTCCGTGCCTTCAGCTTGCTATGGACTGCGCCCGCCAGGGTGGCACAGCCTGTCCCGTGATGAACGGCGCAAATGAAGAGGCGGTTGCCCTGTTCCTGGATGATAAAATCGGATTTTATGACATTTATCGGCTGGTTTCCGGTGCGGTATCCGCAGTTCCTTTTGTGGCTGAACCCACTCTGGAAGAGATCCTTGAAGCCGATTGTCTGGCCCGGCAGTATGTGCGGGCGCATCTTTCTGTATTAGAGGCGTGATATGGGTATTATTTTCGCAATATTAATCTTTAGTTTCCTTATTTTTATCCACGAATTCGGTCATTTTATCACGGCAAAGCTCTCCGGTGTCCAAGTTAATGAGTTCTCCATGTTCATGGGTCCTGCGATCTGGAAAAAGCAGAAAGGGGAGACCCTTTATTCTATCCGCTGCATCCCCATCGGAGGCTACTGCGCTATGGAGGGTGAGGATGGCGACAGCGATAATCCCCGTGCTTTCGGCCGGGCAGCTTGGTGGAAACGACTTATCATCCTTGTGGCCGGTGCGGCGTTGAACTTTATCGCAGGTCTGCTGCTTGTGGCGATTGTCTATGCTCCGGCGGAAGCATATGTTTCCCCTGTCATCTCTCATTTTGAGAATTATGCCACGGTTGATGATTATGGTCTTCAGGTAGGTGACCGTTTCGTGGAGATCGACGGCAGCAAGGTGTTGCTCATGAATGATGTGGATTTGTTGCTGATGAAGAATCCCGGTGACTATCATGATCTCGTAGTGGAGCGGAATGGTAAGCTGATTGAGCTGGAGAATTTCTATTTGGAGCGTCACGAGGTAACGCTGGACGACGGCAGTGAGGCAATGCTCTGCGGATTTTCCTATGGAATGGCCGAGGAGTTCACCTTCGTCAGCAAGTTGAAATTCATCTGGTACACGGCAGTGGATTGGATCCGCACCGTGTTCTGGAGTTTAGAAATGTTAGTGACAGGGCAGGCGGGACTGACGGATATGTCTGGCCCAGTGGGCATTGTTCAGCAGATGGGAGAAATGGCAGATGCGTCTGAAACCGTGGGTGCGGCCATTATGAATCTACTGTATTTCGGGGCCTTCCTTGGCGTGAATCTCGCAGTTATGAATCTGCTCCCCATCCCGGCGCTGGATGGTGGCCGTGTTGTGGCCCTGCTGCTGACCACTGCCATTGAAGCGGTGACCCATAAGAAACTTAACCCCAAATATGAGGGCTATATCCATGGAGCTGGCATGATCTTGTTGCTTGCTTTGATGGCAGTGATCATGTTCAAGGATATTATTTTCATTTTTAAGTAAGGAGAAAACCATGACCAGACAGATTTCCGTTGGCGGCGTAAAAATTGGCGGTGGTGCACCTGTGGTGATTCAGTCCATGCTGAATACCAAAACCACGGATGTGGCCGGTTCTTTGGCCCAGATTCAGGAACTTGCAAATGCCGGCTGCCAGATTGCACGGCTGGCCGTACCCAATATGGAAGCCGCGCGTGCTTTTGCTGATATTTGTCGGGAAAGTGTACTGCCTCTGGTGGCAGACATTCATTTTGATTATAAGCTGGCCATTGCTGCGGCAGAGGGTGGCGCATCCAAAATCCGCATCAACCCCGGTAACATCGGTGGGGAAGAACGGGTCAAAGCTGTTGTGGATGTGTGCAAAGATAGAAACATCCCCATCCGCATCGGTGTCAACGGCGGCAGCTTGGAAAAGCGACTGCTGGAAAAATATGGCCATCCCACAGCGGAAGCTTTGGTAGAAAGTGCTTTTGACCATCTGGAACTGTTGGAAAAGTTCGGTTTTTATGACACTTGTGTGTCCATGAAGTCCTCCACTGTTCCTACCATGGTGGAGGCAGCCCGGCTGTTCCGCCAGCGCAGCGAGTATCCCTTGCACATTGGCGTTACCGAGACCGGCCCCGTGAGAATGGGTATGGTCAAATCCGCCATGGGCATCGGAGCGTTGCTGCTCAGCGGCATTGGCGACACGATCCGTGTCAGCCTGACGGATGACCCTGTGGAGGAGGTCTATGCCGCCAAAGACATTTTGAAAGCGGCGGGGTTGCGCCGGGATGGCGTCAATATTATTTCTTGTCCTACCTGTGGCCGCACCCAGATTGATTTGATCGGTTTGGTGAATCGGGTGGATGAGGCGCTGAAAGACTGCGAAAAACCCATAACCGTTGCGGTTATGGGATGTATCGTCAACGGCCCCGGTGAGGCCCGGGAAGCGGACATTGGTATTGCCGGAGGCGATGGTTTCGGCATGATTTTTGAAAAGGGTGTACAGGTGGAGAAACGGCCCTATGATGAGCTTCTGCCCGCCCTTTTGGCTCGAATTAATAAGATGTAACTGTTTATGAAGAAATGGATTGTGTTGTCTTTATTTCTTTGCCTGTTTCTGATCGGCTGTTCCACGGAAAATTACTGTGAAGCCGATTTTCTTGGGAGAACTTCTGCACAGATTGTAGCAGAATTCGGTGCGTTTGATTGTGTTGGCACCCAACCCGACACCGATGGCTTGTATCGCAGCACCAGTTGTGGCTACACCATTCGGGAAACGAGGGCAGGTTTTCTTGGTACAGATCCAGAAGTGTTATTCTTTATTTCCTTTGATGAAAACGGCATTGCAGTTGACTGTTACGAAGGCTACCGCCCTGGTGGCTAAGCTATGATAAATTTCCCCATTTGAGGTTTCCAAATGAAAGAGACAGTATTCTTTTTGAATATGTTCCCGGATTATACGCCGCCTGAGGAGCTGAAAGAGGCCCTTTCTCAGGCGGCGATTGCCGCTGCAGACATTGACCCGGTTCTTCAGCGGGTACAAATTGCGCTCCATAGCGATACATACATCCCCAAGCGGCTTCTGAATCTGGTTGCAAAACAGCTGCAGGACTGCTATGGCCTGCGTTCTGTGGAACTGATTGCCGTCCACCCGTCTAATCAGTTGCACCGACTGGAACCGGAGGAACTGAGAGATCTGTTTGTGGAGCAAAATTCCATTGCCCGGGCATCCCTGGCAGGTGCGCAGTGGAATTGGGAAGGGGAAACCCTGACCGTGAAATTGCTTGGAAACGGTGTCAAGGAACTTCAGGAAGTTGCCCCAGCGGTAGAGCGTCAGCTCAGAGAACGCTTTGCTGCCCCGGTGCACATTGTTTTTGAAGCCGGTCAGGTGCTGGAGGGTGTGCAGCTTTTTGAAGCCATGGAAAAAATGCGCGGCAGCATGATTGAACTCCGTCCCGTGTCGGCGGCACCCCAGAAAAAAACTCAGCCTCAGACGGAAAGTACAGCTTTTTATGGCAAACCCATCAAGGGAAATGTCACACCCATGCAGGAAGTTTCTCTGGACATGGGTACAGTGATTATTGAAGGCCGGGTCTTTGCGGTGGAGCATAAGGAACTGAAAAAGCGCAACGCCTGGGTCATCAATTTTGATATGACGGATAACTACGGCTCTGTGCGCATCAACCGTTTTATGGAGGCCAATGAAGCTACGCCCATTTTGGAGAATGTAAAAGTGGGTACCGTGCTGAAGGTGCAGGGCAAACCGGAGTTGAACCGCTACGACAACGAAATGGTATTGAAACCCTTTGCCATGCAGCCCGGCTCCCTGCCCAAGCGTAAGGATTCCCATCCCGGTGAAAAGCGGGTGGAACTGCATCTGCATACTGCTATGAGTAACATGGATGCGCTCACTTCCACCAAAGCCGCCATTAAGCAGGCTGCAGCCTGGGGACACAAAGCCATTGCCATTACCGACCATGGCTGCTGCCAATCCTTTACGGATGCGCTGCACGTGGTAGAGGACTGGAAGGGTGCACCCAAGGTGGCTGGCACGGATGAGACCATCAAAATTCTCTATGGCTGCGAAGGCTACTATGTTAACGATGTGGATGACCGCATTGTGGTCCACGGCCAGCAGGATATGGCCTTTGACCAGGAATTTGTGGCCTTCGACTTGGAAACCACCGGCCTCTCGTCTAAGAATGACCGCATCATTGAGATTGGTGCAGTCATTGTGAAAAACGGTGTGGAGGTGGACCGATTCCAAACCTTTGCCGATCCTGGCCGTAAGCTGGACAAAAAGATCGTAGAACTGACGGGCATCACCGATGAAATGTTGTATGGCGCGCCCAAGATTGAAGAGGTTCTGCCGAAATTTATCGAATTTGTGGGAAATCGTGTATTGGTGGCCCATAATTCCGACTTTGACACCGGCTTTATCCGGGCCGAATGTGCCCGCCAGGGCATCGACTATTCCTTCACGGCAGTGGATACGCTGATCCTGTCCCAGAATCTCATGCAACACCTGAGTAAATTCAAGCTGGACATCGTAGCCAATGCCCTGAGCTTGCCGGAATTTAATCATCACCGAGCGGCGGATGATGCGCTGACCTGTGGCTTGATTATGGCAAGGCTCATGACCAAGCTGGAGGAAGACCACGATATTCACAATCTTCAGGCCATCAATCCTGCTATGCAGGGCCTGCGTGCCGGCGGCAAGATCAAGGAGCGGCAGGCACGTCATATTATTCTCTTTGCCAAGAATCAGGTTGGCCTGCGTAATCTGTATCATCTGATTTCCAATGCCAATCTCCATCATTTCCGCCGTGTCCCTCGTATCCCGAAATCCGAATTGATGGCCATGCGGGAGGGACTAATCATTGGTTCCGCCTGCGAAGCGGGTGAGCTGTTCCAGGCGATTTTGGACAAAAAGAGCGATGATGAGCTGAAACGTATCGCCTCGTTCTACGATTATCTGGAAATCCAGCCCCTGTCTAATAACCGCTTTATGATCGAAAACGAGAAGATCGATGTCCACTCGGAAGAAGATCTTCGTAACCTCAACCGCATCGTGGTTCGTTTGGGCGAAGAGTTGGGGAAACCGGTGGTTGCTACCGGCGATGTTCACTTCCTCAATCCTGAGGATGAAATTTTCCGCCATATTCTTTTGGCAACCAAGGGATTTGACGATGCGGACAAGCCCAACCCCCTGTATTTCCGCACCACAGATGAGATGCTGAAGGAATTTTCTTACTTAGGGGAGGAAAAGGCCTACGAAATCGTGGTGAAAAATCCCAACATGATTGCGGATATGTGCGAAACCATTCGTCCCGTGCCTCATAATCTGTTTGCGCCCAAGATTGAAAACTCCGTGGAAGATCTCAAGAGCTTGGTCTATGGTAAACTCCATCGCCTTTACGGTGACAATCCTCCCGAACTGTTTGTCAAGCGTGTAGAGACGGAACTCAATGACATTATTTCTTGCCACTATGACGTGATTTACATGTCTGCCCAACGCCTTGTGCAGAACAGTTTGGAAAATGGCTACCTGGTTGGTTCTCGTGGTTCTGTTGGCTCGTCCATTGTGGCCTTTATGTCCGGTATCACGGAAGTTAATTCCTTCCCACCGCACTATCGCTGTCCCAACCCTGCTTGTAAGCATACCATTTTGGATGTGCCCAAGGAGTTTAACTGCGGTGCGGATTTGCCGGATATGAACTGTCCCGTTTGTGGGACACAGCTGGAAAAGGATGGCTTCAACATTCCTTTTGAAACCTTCCTGGGTTTTGGCGGCGATAAAGTGCCGGATATCGACCTGAACTTCTCCGGCGAATATCAGGCAGAAGCGCATAAGTATTGTATCTCCATGTTTGGCTCGTCCCATGTGTTCCGCGCCGGCACCATTGGTACCGTGGCAGAAAAAACTGCCTTCGGCTATGTGAAAAAGTACATGCAGGAGCGGGGCAAGACCGCCTCCAAGGCGGAAGAAGCCCGCTTGGCTTCCGGCTGTGTGGGTGTGCGCCGTACAACCGGTCAGCACCCCGGCGGTCTGGTGGTAATCCCGCAGGAAAATGAAATTTGGGATTTCTGTCCGGTGCAGCACCCGGCGGACGACCCGAACTCGGATCAGATCACTACCCACTTTGAATACCATTCCATGGAGGAAAACCTCCTGAAGCTGGACATGCTGGGTCACGATGATCCTACCATGATTCGTATGATGGAGGATATGACCGGAGTTGATGCCAAAACCATTCCGTTGGATGATAAAGGCACCATGTCCATATTCACCAGTTCCAAAATTTTGGGCTATGAGAACAACAAACTTCTTGGCCCCACCGGCGCGGTGGGCGTGCCGGAATTCAATACTCGTTTCACCCGAGGCGTTCTGTTGGACACCTTGCCGGAGAAATTTGATTTCTTGGTTCGTATCTGTGGCTATACCCACGGCACCGATGTGTGGCTGGGTAATGCCAAAGATTTGATCAATTCCAAAACCGCCACGGTGGATCAGACCATCGGCGCCCGTGATGACATCATGATCTACCTGATCTCCTGCGGTATGCCGGATAAGCGGGCCTTTAAGATCATGGAATCAGTGCGTAAGGGTAAGGGCCTGCCTCCCGGTGCGGAGGAGGAGATGATCGCAGCCGGTGTGCCGGACTGGTACATTCTCTCCTGCAAGAAGATTAAGTATCTGTTCCCCAAAGCCCACGCTGTGGCCTACTGTATGATGGCCTTCCGCATTGCGTGGTTTAAGGTTTATCACCCGCTGGCGTTCTATGCGGCTTATTTCTACCGCCGTAGTCAGAAGGGCGGCTTTGATGCAGCGCGGATGATGGGTGGCATTGACAAAGTGCTGGCCAATATCGATGCGATTGACAACAATGAAGAAGCCACCGCCAAGGACGAAGACCTGCTGACCACGCTGGAAGTGGTGTATGAATTCTATCTTCGTGGTTTCGATTTTGCCCCCATAGATATTTACAAGAGCCATGCTACCAAATTCTTAATTGTGGACGGCAAAATTCTGCCCCCCTTTGTGGCGATTTCCGGTTTGGGCGAAAGCGCGGCATGGGACATTATGGAGGGCCGGGAAGGCAAGGAGTTTATTTCCATTGAGGAATTCTCCGCTGCCTGTCCCAAGGCATCTAAGACCCATATTCAAATGCTGAAAGAGGCCGGCGCCTTTGGCGACCTGCCTGATACCAGCCAGATTACACTGTTCTGATATGAAAAAGCCCGTCACGGCCGTGACGGGCTTTGCTCATTCGTTATTTTCTTCGTAACTCAGGATCTCCTTGGCCAAATACACCGGACGGTTTTTGCTCTGTTCGAAGGTTCGGCCCACATACTCGCCAATGATGCCGATGCATAGCAGCTGAATGCCGCCCAGCAGCAGGATCAGTACGATAATGGTGGCATAACCCGGCACGGGAATGCCCCAAATCAGTTTCTGCAGTACTACTACGATGAGATAAATGGCAGCAGCAATAGCGGTGAATACGCCTAGATAGCTGGCAAGCCGCAGGGGAGCGGTGGAGAAACCGATGATGCCATCAATGGCATAGTTGGTGAGCTTTCTGAAACTCCATTTTGTGGTGCCTGCATGACGATCACAGGCGGTATAGGGAATAAATTCCGTATCAAATCCTACCCATGCGAAGATGCCCTTGCTGAAGCGATGGTATTCCTTCAATTCCAGGATGCTGTCAGCTACACTGCGGCGGAAAGTGCGGAAATCGCTGGCATCGGGCTTGAGCTTGACAGTTGACAGCCGATTGATAATGCCGTAAAATGCTTTCTTGAAGAAGGAAAGTACTTTTCCTTCGCCACGGCGGTCTTGGTAGGCGGCTACCACATCGATCTGGGGTTTTTCGTCCAAAATCTTAACCATATCCCGCACGATCTCCGGCCGCTGCTGCAGATCCGCATCAATGAGGGCAATATATTCTCCGAATGCCTGCTCCAAACCGGCGTAAAGACCCGCTTCTTTTCCGAAATTCCGGGAAAAAGAAATGACTTTCACAGGGCAAGCCTGTCGGGCGTGGATTTTTTTTAAGTTGTGCAATGTGGCGTCCCGGCTGCCGTCATTGACAAATACGATCTCATAGTCATAGCCGCATCCTTGGAAGGCGGCAATGACTGCGTCCTGGAAAGGGGCTACATTTTCCGCCTCATTATAACAAGGGACAATCAGCGATAGCTTCATGGGAATACACTCCTGTGGATAGATTGCATCTATTATAGCATAATTTATTCCATCGTCAAGCGATAAAGGGAGAGATAGAAATGTTCAAAATTGAAACACACCTGCATACATGCCACTCCAGTGCCTGCGGACAAATGACTGCCCGCCAGATCGTAGATGCCTATGTGGAAGCAGGATATGGTGGTCTCATTCTGACGGATCACTACAATCGGGATACTTTTCATTTTCTAAATGTGGATACAACAGCGCCTGGAAACCATTTGGCAGCCTTTTTGACCGGATATCGGGAACTTGCCCGTATTGGCGAAAAACGGGGCTTAAAGATCTATCGAGGGGCGGAGGTGCGCTTTGACGGAAGTTGGAACGACTATCTGCTTTATGGATATAGTGATGCGCTGCTGGAGGACCCGGAGGCAGTATTCACCATGGGCGTGGAACGTTTTTATGAACTGGTCAAAGCTGACGGTGCGCTGCTGATCCACGCACATCCCTACCGAAATGGAGGCATCCCCACCACGGCAGCAGCGCTGGATGGCGTTGAGGTGATCAATACCAATATCCACCAGAATAACCGCAATGAAATGGCGTTGGCCTTTGCTCGGCAGCACGGATTACTTGAAACCTCCGGTTCGGACTGCCATTATCCCCTGCATGTGGGAAAGGGCGGCATTTTGGTAGATCGCTTGCCGGAAAACGATGCCGAACTGGTGACACTTCTGCGCAGCAGAAAATATGAACTGATCGGAAAATAATATTGACAGTTTGCCCGAAATGTGGTAACTTTGTCTATGATAAATGCGTAGAAGGGGAGTTTCTTCTCGAAAACCAATGCAGAGAGTACCCGGTTGGTGTGAGGGTATGCGGTTAGAGACGATTGTCGCCCCGGAGCAGGTTTTCTGAAAGCGATTTGTGTCATTGCGAACTAGTGTGCACACTGGTGTGGCAATCCCCCAAGCGTCGTAGGATAGCCCGGGTAAGCCCGTTACAGCGTTTGAGTGCCGGATCTGATCCGGAATTCAGGTGGTACCGCGGATTTTATTCGCCCTGAAGTCTTATGACTTCAGGGCGTTTTCATTTTCCGTCCTGAAGCAAAAACTCAAACAAAAGGAGAATGTTAACATGTCAAGAGAATTGCCGAAGATCTACGAACCCCAGCAGGTGGAAGACCGCATCTACAAGATGTGGGAAGAAGGCGGCTATTTTAAGCCCCAGGGAAAACCTGATGCAAAGCCTTTCACCATCGTCATGCCGCCTCCCAATGTTACCGGTCAGCTTCACATGGGTCACGCCATGGATGCTACCTTGCAGGACACGCTGATCCGTTTTAAGCGGATGCAGGGCTATGATGCTCTGTGGGTTCCCGGTGTGGACCATGCCGGTATCGCCACCCAGATCAAGGTGGAAGAGGAACTTCGCACCAAGGAAGGCCTGAGCCGCTACGATTTGGGCCGTGAAAAGTTCCTGGAGCGTGTCTGGGACTGGAAGCATAAGTATGGCAACCGCATCGTGGAGCAGCAGAAGAAGCTGGGCTCCTCCTGCGATTGGGACCGTGCCCGTTTCACCATGGACGAGGGTTGCTCCAAGGCCGTTCGTGAGGTCTTCGTTTCTCTGTACGAAAAGGGCCTGATCTACAAGGGCAGCCGTATCATCAACTGGTGTCCCAACTGTGTCACCGCTTTGTCCGACGCTGAGGTTGAGTATGTGGATAAGCCCGGTCATCTGTGGCACATCCGCTATCCTTTGGCTGACGGCACCGGCGAGGTTGTTGTGGCCACCACTCGTCCCGAAACCATGCTGGGTGATACCGGCGTTTGCGTCAACCCCAACCATGAGCGGTACAAGGACAACGTTGGCAAGAAGGTCAATCTGCCCCTGGTAAATAAGGAGATCCCGGTTGTTGCCGATGATTACGCCGAGATGGAATTCGGCACCGGCTGCGTCAAGATGACGCCGGCCCATGACCCCAACGACTTTGAAGTCGGTCTGCGGCATAATCTGGAGGTCATCCGTGTTTTGGATGACAATGGTAAAGTCAACGAGCTGGGCGGTAAGTATAACGGAATGGACCGTTATGATGCCCGTAAGGCCATTGTTGCCGACCTGGAAGCCGGCGGCTACCTGGTTAAGATCGATGATCACGCTCACAACGTTGGCACCTGCTACCGTTGCCACAAGGACGTGGAGCCCATCATTTCCGCCCAGTGGTTCGTAAAAATGAAGCCCCTGGCAGAAGAGGCTATCCGTGTGGTGAAGGAGGGCGAAACCAAGTTCGTTCCCGAGCGGTTCAGCAAGACCTATATGAATTGGATGGAGAATGTCCGTGACTGGTGCATTTCCCGTCAGCTGTGGTGGGGTCATCAGATTCC
>JBGVMD010000003.1:0-19259 GCA_045124575.1 Faecousia sp. | reverse complement strand
GAATGGTGTGGCAATCCCCAAAGGTATGGGGTTACTTTTTCGGCAGGTTCCCCCTTGAAACTGGGGGATTCCCACGCCAGTTTGAGAACTGGCTCGGAATGACAGCGTTTATTAGGCTGCACCTCCCACTGCCCGCTAAATCCCAATTTGTTGGGCATAAACAAGGGGCCGGGCGGTGCCCGGCCCTTTGCAGTTCATAAATTACAGGCTTGCCAAATACTTTTTGATCTCCGGCACGCTGTAGTAATTGACATGGTTCTCACCATCGGTGATCACCAGGGTGGGGGCGCCCTTGACGCCGTACTGAAGGCACAGATCCTTGTTCTCGTCAGCAATCAGCTTTTCATAAGCCACACCGGCCTTGCCCAGCAGCTGCTCAGCTACCCGGCAGTTGGGACAGGTGACCCGGCCAAACAGAATAACCTTACCGCTGACAGCCGCAGGTGCTGCCACTTCATCCTTCACCGCCTTGATCTCCTCGGTGACGGGTGCAGCCTTCTTCAGCTGGGAATTGGCCACATTATACACCAGACGGTCCTTGAACTCCTGACTCTTGCCCACGTTCCAGTTCTTCACGGGACGGTAGTAGCCGGTGATGCGGCTGTAGACCTCAGTCTCCTTGCCACAGATGGGGCAGGTGTACTGCTCGCCGGTGATGTAGCCATGGTCGGCGCAGACGGAATACGTGGGGCTCATGGTGTAATAAGGCAGCTTATGGTTCTCGGCGATCTTCCGCACCAGAGCGGCAGCAGCCTTCCAATCCGGCAGTTTCTCGCCCAGGAAGGCATGGAATACGGTACCGGAAGTATAGCGGGTCTGCAGTTCGTCCTGAATCTCCAGGGCGGTAAAGATGTCCTCGGTGTAGCCCACGGGCAGATGGGAGGAATTGGTGTAGTAAGGAGTGCCGTTTTCGTTGGCGGTGATGATGTCGGGGAAGCGCTCCTTGTCGTGCTTGGCAAAGCGGTAAGTGGTGGATTCGGCAGGGGTGGCTTCCAGATTGTACAGGTCGCCATACTTTTCCTGGTAGTCAGACAGGCGCTCCCGCATATGGTCCAGCACTTCCCGGGCAAACTTCTGAGTCTTCTCGTTGGTCAAATCAGCCCGCAGCCACTTGGCGTTCAGGCCCACCTCGTTCATGCCAATGAGGCCGATGGTGGAGAAGTGGTTGGAGAAGGTGCCAAGGTAACGCTTGGTGTAGGGATAGAGGCCATTTTCCATCAGACGGGTAACGACCTGGCGCTTGGTCTTGAGGGAACGGGCCGCAATGTCCATCAGCTTGTCCAGACGGTTGTAGAAATCCTTTTCGTCGCTTGCCAAATAGGCGATGCGGGGCAAATTGATGGTGACCACGCCGATGGAGCCGGTGGATTCGCCGGAGCCAAAGAAGCCGCCGGACTTTTTCCGCAGTTCACGCAGGTCAAGGCGCAGACGGCAGCACATAGAGCGCACATCGGAAGGCTCCATATCGGAGTTAATGTAGTTGGAGAAGTAGGGGGTGCCATACTTGGCAGTCATTTCGAACAAGAGCTTATTGTTCTCGGTTTCGCTCCAGTCGAAATTGCGGGTGATGGAATAGGTGGGAATGGGATACTGGAAACCACGGCCGTTGGCGTCGCCCTCGATCATGATCTCGATGAAGGCCTTGTTGACCATGTCCATTTCCTTCTGGCAGTCACCATAAGTGAAGTCCAGCTCCTTGCCGCCCACAATGGCGGGCTGGTCAGCCAGGTCCGGGGGACAGACCCAGTCCAGGGTGATGTTGGAGAAAGGTGCCTGGGTGCCCCAACGCGACGGGGTGTTGACACCGTAGACGAAGGACTGGATGCACTGCTTGACTTCCTTCTGGGACAGGTTATCTGCCTTGACGAAGGGGGCAAGATAGGTATCGAAGGAGGAGAATGCCTGGGCGCCGGCCCATTCATTCTGCATGATGCCCAGGAAGTTGACCATCTGATTGCACAGGGTGCTCAGGTGACCGGCGGGGCTGGAAGTGATCTTGCCGGGAACACCACCCAAGCCTTCCTGGATCAGCTGCTTCAGGCTCCAGCCGGCACAGTAGCCGGTGAGCATGGAAAGATCGTGCAGGTGCAGGGCGGCGGAGCGGTGGGCTTCTGCCACCTCGGTGTCGTAAATTTCGGACAGCCAATAGTTGGCGGTGATGGCGCCGGAATTGGAGAGGATCAGACCGCCCACAGAGTAGGTAACGGTGGAGTTTTCCTTGACGCGCCAGTCGTTGATCTGCAGGTAGTTGTCCACCAAATCCTTATAATTGAGCAGGGCGGAATTAACATTACGCACCTTCTCACGCTGCTTGCGGTACAGGATGTAGGCCTTGGCCACATCGGAATAGCCGGACTCAGAGAGAATCTTCTCCACGCTGTCCTGAATATCTTCCACAGCGATGCAGCCGTCCTTGATCTTGGACTCAAAATCCGCGCTGACCTGCAGGGCCAGCATATTGATGACGCTGGGATGATAATTCTTCTCCAGCGCCTCAAAGGCCTTGATCATAGCCGCGCTGATCTTGGAAATGTCAAATTCAACGGTAATACCGTCACGCTTTAAAACCTTATACATGCCGCTTCCTCCTCTATGTAAACTTTCGTAAAAACAAAAATACGGACACCACGGCCATAAAAACCGCAGCGTCCGTATTATATCCCAATATGTTCCAAATGTCAAGGGGTGAATCCAATATATTGTGGTTGCCTTTTATTTGCCACCACTATATCTTGTGTTACTGTCCGCGAATGGCAACCCGCTCCGCATAAGAGGTCAAAAGTTGTAAAAACCGCTCGATTTGGGAAGAATCCGGGGCAGACAGTCCGGAAAAAGCCACACTTTCCCGATCCACAAAGGACTGCAGATACAGCGCCGCCGGCTTTTTGTCTGCTACCAGCGAACACAGCCATTTGCCCATGTCCACAAGAGCGGCTTCATCGTGGAGCTGCTGCACCAGCGTGGTGCGCAGTTCATAGGCCACGGCTCCGCCAATCAGAAAGCGCAGGCTCTCCTCCACCGACGCCAGCTTCAAACCCGGCACCCCCACCGTTTCCCCATAGCGGCTGGGGCTGTTTTTTACATCCATGGCCACATAATCTACCAGTTTCTCCTCCGCCAAATGCCGCAAAACCCCGGGGCTGCTGCCATTGGTGTCCAATTTCACAGCATAACCCAGTGCTTTGATGCTACGCAAAAGATTTTCAAGGCCAGCATACATCGTCGGCTCGCCTCCGGTGATGCACACCCCGTCGAGAATGCCCTTTCGTTTTTCCAAAAAGGCCAGTAATTCC
The DNA here is from genome assembly GCA_045124575.1 of Faecousia sp. Classification (GTDB taxonomy): domain Bacteria; phylum Bacillota; class Clostridia; order Oscillospirales; family Oscillospiraceae; genus Faecousia. Next base: position 15,966 of record JBGVMD010000003.1, on the reverse strand, counting down.
GCCTCTTCCATAAAGGATTCGCCCTCAAAGGGCAGCAGTGGACTATTGTGGCAGAAGGGGCAGGCATAGTTGCACCCCTGTAAAAACACGGTACAGGCCACCTTGCCCGGATAGTCCAGCAAGGTCATTTTTTGTAATCCGGCAATCATCTGCGCCCCTCCCTCCGAAATCTTCATATTTCCGCTTCACACGGGTGCTATGATTTTACCACAGCCCTCGGGGAAAAGCAACAAAAACAGATCTCCACGCCTCCCCCTTCAGCCAGTTTCTTCTTCCCTTTCGACTTTTTCGACATTTTCCGTTGTAATTTTTTCCGGGCTATGCTATCATACACCCAGAAAAAAGAGAATAGGAGAATGAACGTATGGGTATTCTGCAGACGCTGCTGATCACCACCGCACTGGCCGGTGTCGGCGGCACCGGTTTGGGTGGCCTGATCGGCGCCATGCTTCAAAAGGATTCCAAGCGGACGGTCAGCCTGCTGCTGAGCTTTGCAGGCGGCGTGATGCTGAGCGTGGTCTGCTTCGACCTGGTCACAGAAGCAATCGAAACTGAAATGGGCATTTGGACGGTGGTAGGCGCCATTGTCTTTGGCGTGGCCGTTACCTTCCTTCTCAATCACCTCATTGACCGGAAAACCAACCCGGAAGTGCCCCACATCGACGAAAACCACCCCAAAACCGCCGACGATCTGGACGAACTAATCCACAGCGACCATCTGAAACAGCACTATAACCAAAGCGACAGTAAGCTGGGCCTGTTTGTGGCCGGCATGGTGATGGCCTGTGCCATTGCCCTGCACAACGTGCCCGAGGGCATGACCATCGGCGCTTCCTACGCCGGCAACGACGGTGCCATGGGCCGCGCCGCCCTGGTACTGGCCGTCATCATCGGCCTGCACAACATCCCGGAGGGCATGGCCGTTTCCGTGCCGCTGATCAGCGGCGGCATGTCCAAGTGGAAAGCCGTGCTAATCACCGCCGCTTCCGGCATTCCCACCATTTTGGGCGCGCTTCTGGGCTATTGGCTGGGCGAAATCGGGCCTTTGGGTCTGACCATGAGCCTGGGCTTTGCCAGCGGTGCCATGCTGTATGTGGTTTTTGGTGAGATCCTGCCCCAGGCCATTTTGATGTATCACAGCAAACTGCCCGCTTTCTCAGCCATTGTGGGCATTCTGGCCGGTCTGTTGATTATTTTCTAATCCTGCGCCGTTTCAAATACACCATCATTGTATGCATCAAAACGGAGAGGCTTTTGTGAGGCCTCTCCGTTTTCTTTATATAATAATGCCGCCGCCCAAAGATGGGCGGCGGCATCTTATTTACTTGTTATGAAAGATTTACCAATGGGCAATTAAGCAGCCTTTTTCAGGTCAAAGCCCACGGTTGCGGCGTCATCCAGATCAAACAGCAGGTTGGCATTAATGCCGGACTCTGCCACGGGAGCAGACACGGTGGCCAGCTCTGCGGGAATCTCCACTGCGGTGCCATCACCAGCGGTCAGTTCAACGGTCTTCAGAACCACATTGGTCAGACCCATAGCTGCCTGGATCTCGAAGGTACCCTTTGCCACGTAAGCAGGAGCCTCAGCGCCTTCCTGGCCCACGGTCAGAACGAAGTTGTTGCCTTGCAGAACCAGGTTGGCCACGTAGTTCTTCTCGTTGACCACACCGGTGCAGGAAAACTCGCCACTGACGATGTCAGCGTACAGCGCCAAATCAACAGCGTTGGGAACCATGGAGGAGATGGGGAACTTCACGCTCATCACGTAGTTTTCCAGCTTGCCTTCCACAGCGGTAGCGCCCTCTGCGTTGGACAGGAGGGAGAACACGTCACCGTTGACAGTGTAGGTGCCTTCCTCGGTGTAATCCACAGCGCCGTCATCGGTGCTGATGGTGGAGTACTTATAGCCGCCAAAAGCATCCAGTTCCAGAACAGCCTTGTAAGACAGGGTCATGGGGCCCATTGCCTTCTGGTACAGGCCGGCGTAGGTGCTGGCATACTCGGCATAAACGCCCAGCTTTGCCTCCACTTCCTGTGCCTCGGAAGCCATCTTGGAAAGCTTGAAGGGAGCCTTGATGGTCTTGTCAGCGATGGTGCCAGCCACAGCGGCGGGAGCCTCAACAGCCTCGCCGTCAACCACCAGCGCAGTGAAGGAAATCTCAGAACCATTCACAGCAAAGTTGCCGGTCTCAATACGGGTATAAACGCCGCCGCCCATAGCGAAGGAAGAGCTGAAGGTGTATTCCAGGCCGTAATCCAGAACCAGCTCGAAGCGATAGTTCACAGTGCCTGCCATGGCGGATTCCTTCACGTACTCGCCCAGGTAGGAACCCAGGATGTCTTCGCAGGCAATCAGCTTTGCGGTGGGGAACTTGCCCTCTTCATGATTGGCATCCACACCGGCAAGAGAGAGATCTATCAGCAGATGATCAACGCCCAGCACGACGTTTATCATCATCCGAATAAGTCCATTTGGCTCGACTGTCCCGCATACCTCTTCCACATCGAAGAAGTGTACGACAACTCCGCTACCCGCGACGGCTTCGGCACCAAGTTGGTTTATCCGTACTAATTAAGATATGCTCCTTCCGGACCCTGCGTTCGGAAGGAGTATTGCTTTTCGACTTAATTTAGGAGGGTAAATAATGACGCACTACAGACGCAGAGCGCTTGCCTTATTGCTGGCGGTAGTGATGATTCTGCCGCTTTGCGCTTGTTCCAACAATGATAACGCCCAGTGCCGTTCTGATAAGACAAACACCCTGTATGTAGGATATGTGGGCACCTCGTTCCCCAGCTCCTATATGCCCTGGCAGTCCAGAGACGGCATCGCCCCCACCATCTCCAGCATCCTCTACAGCACCCTGTTCTCCTACGACGATCTGACCGGCCTCTACGAGCCCCTGCTGGCAGACAACTGGTGCTATACCGATAAGCAGGGCAACAAACTGACCCTGGAAGACGGCTCCATCGACTACGCAGCCGTGGCTGAGACCTACAAAGAGGAGCAGTCCCTGTCCGACACCAACAGAAAGAAGTATATGGTGGTTCGGGTGGAGCTGAATAAGGACGCAAAATGGTCTGACGGCACCCCCGTTACCGTGGATGATGTCTACTTCTCCTTTGACCTTTGTGCCAACAACAAGATGAGTAACCACGCCGGTGCTCTGGCATGGGTCAGCGACCTGAAGCACAAATACGACGAGGGTATCAAGAAGTCCGACGGTCTGTTCACCTACGACTATAACCCCCACAACTATCCCATTTCTGAGGAAGAAAAGGATACGGTTATCTACCTGCACGTAAACACCGTTATGGGCGCCGTGGCTTCCCTGTTCACCACCGTCCTGATTCTGCCCAAGCACATTTGGGAGCCTGTGATCTCCCCGGAGATGCCCATCAACAGCACCTCCCCCAACGAGGCGCTGACCAATCTGTATCAGCACCCCGTAGGCTGCGGTCCCTATGTTTTGGACAGAGAGGGCACCAACGCCGCACAGATCACCCTGAAGAAGAATCCCGATTACTTCCGCAAGGCAGAGGACGGCAGCGATCTTTACAAGGTCGATACCATCAAGTTTATCCTGTATCAAGAGCAGAATGTGGCGATTTTTGCCATCAAGAAAGGCTATATCGACATTCTCGACTGCTCCATCCCCGCAAACTACGCCTCCCTCTTTGAAAAAGAGAAGGACATTTCCGTCTTCTCCGTGCCCAATGTCTACGCCAAGGCATTGGTGCTGAACATCAACCCTGTGGAAGGCCAGAAAAACGAGGTTCGCAGTCTGATGTCCCACGAGAATTTCAGACGGGCCATCGCCCTGAGCATCAATCAGGAAGAACTGATCCGCAACTGTCTGGACGGCGCCGGTTCTACCTACTCCGCCGGTCTGATCTCCCACACTTTGGACAACTTGTATAATCCCGACAGCGACATTCTCCGCGGCGATTACGAAGAGCGCCTCAAGGAGGCCAATGCCATCCTGGATACCTTCACCACCGAAAAGGACGAGCTGGGCTACCGCCTCTACAACGGCAAGCGCATCAGCTTTGAGGTTTTGGGCAACCCCGGTGAGCAGGATACCATCAGCTTCCTGCAGATCCAGCTGCAGAAGGTGGGCATTGAGCTGAAATACGCCCCCGCCGGCAGCTCCCCCGAAAACACCTATCTGTACCACAGCCGTTTTGACATGACCCTGCAGGGCATCACCTTCTCCCTGGGCACCGTGGACATCATGATGAACTCCCACTTCGTCAACCTCAACAAGTCTTCCAACTACGGCAGACTGGTCAATGACGAGCTGGCCGCCAAGATTGATGTGATGCGAAACACCCTGAACATGGATGAAAAGACCGCCCTGCTGAAGGAAATGCAGATGGATATTGCCCAACTGTATTACAAGATCCCTCTCTACAGCGCAAACGTGACCTCCGTGGCCCGTACCGACCGTTTCCAGGGCTATGTGGTCGCCCCCTCTCAGACTGCCTTCTCTCTGGAAACCCTGCGCCACCTTGAGTTTGTGGGAGGTTAAGTATGAAGCTAAGTTATGTTTTTCAAAGAATCGTCCTGACAATCTTTATCTTTGCCATTGTCATGACGCTGAACTTCTTCATCCCCCGCATGGGTGTTGAAGATCCCGCCGAGCGATACTATCCCCCCCAGGGCAACATGAGCGATATCGAATACGAGATCATCAAGGAGCTGACCCGGGAGCAGTACGGTCTCAACGGCACCACCTGGGAGCAGTACACACGATATGTGGGCAAGCTCCTGCACGGCGATCTGGGCAACTCCATGAAGAGCGGCTCCCCCAAGGTTGCCGACCTGATCAAAGAGCGTATCCCGTGGACGCTGGTGCTTTCCGTGTCCACCATGCTGATCGGCCTGATCTGCGGTCTTCTCTTCGGCGCCTTTGCCGCGTGGAAACGAGGCAGATGGCCGGATCTGCTGCTATTAAACTCTTCCACCTTTACCACCGCACTTCCCAGCTTCTTTATCGCACTGCTGCTGACCTACTTCCTGGGCTTTGAGTTGGAATGGCTGCCTGCCTACACCGACTCCAACATGGTTGCTTCCTTTGACTGGTCCTGGGGCGCCATCGCCAATGTGGCTTACAACGCCGCACTGCCGGTGCTCAGTACCGCCTTCGGCAGCATCGTCGGTTATGCACAGACCACCCGAAACAGTGTGATCTCTGTGTCCAACGAAGACTTTATCCTCACCGCCCGCTCCAAGGGCATCTCCAACGGCGCCGTTTTGTACAAGCATACCCTCCGTAACGCCATGCTGCCCATCGTTACCAGCTTCGGCATGAGCATCAGCGGTCTGATCGGCGGCTCCACCGTGATTGAGAAGATTTTTAACTGGAATGGTATGGGCACCCTGTTCCTGGAGGCCAACAACACCAACGACTACCCCCTGATGATGGGCATTATGCTCTTCATGTCCGGTTTTGCGCTGGTCGCAAACCTCATCACAGACCTGTGCTACGGTCTGCTGGATCCCAGAGTTACGGTAGGTGAAAGACGATGAAAAAAATGACAGAAAAACTGAAGAAGAACTTCCTGGTTTCCATGCTGATCAAGCTGTGGAAGCACCCCAAGGGAAGACTGGGTCTTTGCATCGTTGCCTTCCTGGCGATCATTGCGATCTTCGCCCCCGTCATCGCCCCCTACAATCCCTATGACGTGACCCAGCGAGCCGCCAAGGGCATCACCCCCTGCTGGGAGCATCCTCTGGGCACCACCATCACCACCGGCCAGGACATCCTCAGCATGCTGATCTACGGCACCAGAGTGTCCCTGTCCATCGGCATCATCACCGGTCTTTGCATCGCCTTCCTGGGCGCCTTCATGGGTATTCTGGCAGGCTATGTGGGCGGCATTGTGGATACTATCATCATGCGTCTTGTTGACATCATGCTGGTGATCCCCACCCTGCCCCTGACCATCGTGCTGACCAACATTTTCGGCAAATCCTATTTCATGATCGTGTTTATCTTCACCATCTTCGGCTGGCAGGGTCTTTCCCGTGTGATCCGCTCCCAGGTGCTGGTGCTGAAAAACACCAACTACATCAAAGCAGCAGAGCTTGCAGGCGCATCCCGTGCCAGAATCATGTTCAAGCACATCCTGCCCGGCGTTACCCACCTGCTGATCATGTCCACTGCCATGACCAGTGCCGGTATCATGGTTGCTGAGGCTGGTCTCAGCTTCCTGGGTCTGGGCGACCCCACCTCCATCAGCTGGGGTAAAATGCTGGCAGAAGTCCAGAGCGGCGGCGCACTGCTGTTCGGTCACTGGTGGTGGATCGCCGCCCCCGGTGTGGGCATCTTTATCTCCATCTTCGCTTTCATGAGAATCGGTATGGCTCTGGAAGAGGTCTTCAACCCCAGAATGAAGCAGAGCGGTGCTGCCCACAAGCTGTTCAAGTCCCTCAGCGGCACCTATATCCAGGAGATCTTTGATTCCATGAACGAAACCGAAAACCACGTGGTAAAGGAGGGTGAAGTATGACAGAAGAACTGATGCTGAAACTGCGTAACCTGAAGGTCATCTTCCCCAATGCCATGGGCGTTGTGAAGGCCGTCGAGGGCATCGACCTGGACATTCACAAGGGTGAATGTGTGGCACTGGTAGGCGAAAGCGGCTGCGGCAAGAGCGTCACCAGCCTTGCCATCATGAAACTGCTGAACACCCCGCCCGCCCTCATCAGCGTGGACGAGCTGTGTGTCGACGGCATTGAACTGAAGGACTACTCCAACAAGAAAATGCAGGAGATCCGCGGTCAGAAAATCTCCATGATCTTCCAGGATGCCATGAGCGCCCTGAACCCGGTTATGACCGTGGGCCGTCAGATCCAGGAAGTGTTCCTGACCCACAAGGGCATGACCAAGAAAGAAGCCAAAGAAAACGCCATCAAGGCGCTGGAATTGGTTGGCATTCCCGAACCCGCCAGACGGTACAACGATTTCCCCCATCAGCTCAGCGGCGGTATGCGTCAGCGTGTGCTGATCGCCATGGCTTTCGCCTGTACCCCCGAGCTGATCATCGCTGACGAACCCACCACCGCCCTGGACGTGACCGTTCAGGCCCAGGTGCTGGATGTTCTGAAGCGGATGCAGAAGACCCACAATACTTCCCTGCTGCTGATCACCCATGACCTTTCCATCGTGGCCAACATGGCCGACACCATCTGCGTCATGTACTGCGGCAAGATCGTGGAAAAGTCCCCTGCCTACGATCTGTTCAAGAAGCCCTACCACCCCTACACTAAGGGTCTGCTGGGCGCGATTCCCAAGCTCTCCGACGAGCGTCACGTGTTTATTCAGATTCCCGACAGCGTTCCCAATCCCATGAACAAGCCCAAGGGCTGCTACTTCCATCCCCGCTGCGCTTATGCCACCGACAAGTGCCGGGAATGTATGCCGCCTTTGCGTGATGTAGGCGGCGGAAGAATGGTTCGTTGTTTCCACTGCCTGGAGGAGGATTGATCATGGAAGAGAAAAAGGACATTATTGTTAAAACCGATCATTTAAGCGTTCACTTCCCCGTCAAAGGCTCCAATCCCTTCAACCGCAAGTATGTCAAGGCTGTTTCCGATGTGTCTGTCGAGATCAGAAGAGGCGAGACCTTCGGTCTTGTGGGTGAAAGTGGCTGCGGCAAGTCTACCTTTGCCAACGCTGTGCTGGGCATGATTAAGCCCACCGACGGCCATGTCTTCTTCGAGGGCCAGGACCTGAACGCCCTGCCCAAGAAGGAATTCAAGGAAATGCGCCGGAATATGCAGATGATCTTCCAGGATCCCTTCAGCTCCCTCAATCCCCGCTTTGACCTGCTGGAAATCATTGGCGAGCCCATGGTCATCCGGGGCGGCTACACCCCCCAGGAGATCGAGGATCGGGTGGTGGAGATGCTGGAGCTGGTTGGCCTTTCCCGGCACGATCTGCACCGCTACCCTTCCGACTTCTCCGGCGGTCAGCGTCAGAGAATCGGTATCGCCCGGGCCATCATCCTCAACCCCTCTTTCCTGGTTTGTGACGAGCCTGTTTCCGCGCTGGACGTTTCCGTCCACGCACAGATCCTGAACCTGCTGGATGAGATTCAGAAGAAGAGCGGCCTGACCTACCTGTTCATTTCCCACAACTTGGCGGTTGTCAAGAGCATTTGTGACCACATGGCGGTTATGTATTTGGGCAAGGTAATGGAATACGGCTCCACCACCAAGATCTACAACAACACCCTCCACCCCTACACCAAGGCGCTGCTGTCTGCGGTGCTGGACATTGATGTGGACAACAAGCGGGAGCGTGTGATCCTGCAGGGCGATATCCCCAGCCCCATCAATCCCCCTCCCGGCTGCCGTTTCTGCCAGAGATGCCCCAATGCCACCGAGATCTGTTCCAAGGTGGCCCCCAAGCTGGTGGAGATCGAGCCCGACCACATGATCGCCTGCCACCTGTATCCGGAGTGTACGCCTGACGAATGAAAAACTTCTACATCTTTATTTCGGCTATTGCGGTAACCTTTGGATTTATCGCCACGCTGCAATTCATCGGTTTTCCCTGGTTCTTTGCAGCGCTTCTGGCCATGCATTTCGGCGTTTTCCTGTTCATTTTCTCTAAAAAGCGCTTCCAAAAGGCTGGTTTTGAGGTTAAGAAGTTCTATTCTTTGGAATATAAGCTTTTGGCCCTGTATCTGCCCATTTTGGCGCTGAAGGTGCTGTCCGCTTTGGACGTGCTGCATTTCGACCCCACGCTGAAAGTGGTGCTGATTTTGGCAGTGACCCTGTTCTCTCTGGTGGTCAGCGCAGCGAACGCTGTAAAGCTGCACCGGTATCTCAAGGAACAGGCCGCCTGATCCCCCAAGTCCCCTTCATACCAAAATGACCCGATACCAAATTGGTATCGGGTCATTTTGGGCGAAAGAAACGCTGCTGTGAGGCATTTCACAGCAGCGTTTTATTATCCCCTGGAAATTTTTAGGATTGTGTGAGGAAGTCACAGAATACGGCCCCCTCGGCTGATAAAATGAAGCCATAAAAACAAACACCACTCAAAATAATTGGAGGAATGAAAATATGAATAGCAGCAAGTTTTATATCTGCCCCCGTTGCGGCAATGTGTTGGAAGTGGTACAAAATGGCGGCATGGCGCCCCAGGGCTGCGGCCATGAAATGCTGGAACTGAAACCCAACAGCGTGGATGCCAGCGGTGAAAAGCATACCCCCGCCGTCACGATTCACGACAGCATTGTGGAAGTCAATGTAGGCTCCATCAACCACCCCATGGAGGAAATCCACTGGATCCAGTGGGTGCAGCTGAACACCAACAAGGGCAGCTATAGAAAGCGCCTAAACCCCGGCGAGGCCCCTAAAGTGCTCTTCCAGCTGAACAACGAAAAGCCCCTGGTGGTTTACGCCTACTGTAACCTCCACGGCCTGTGGCAAGCCGAGCTGAGCGAAACCTAACATCCGCTGTGGGAGGGACAGGCGCATGTCCCTCCCCTCTTCTTGGCGCATCGCACCAAGTGTGGTATTGCCAATTGATATTTTTTCGTTTATAGTAAAGAAAAGAACACAAGAGGAGGTCTCCTATGGACATTCATGAGTTAAAACAAAAAATGGACGAAGCCCATTATATTTATGACGAGACCCTGGCAACGGTGCTGTATGTGGCCCTGCAGTTGGGCCGCCCGCTGCTGATTGAAGGCGCAGCAGGTGTCGGCAAAACGGAAATCGCCAAGGTGATGGCCTCTGCCCTGGACCGGGATCTGGTCCGCCTGCAATGCTACGAAGGCCTGGACGAAAGCAAGGCCCTCTACGAGTGGAATTACCAGAAGCAGCTGCTGTCCATTCAGATCAACATGGGCAGCAAGGACAGCGAGGAGCTGACCAAGAGCCTCTTTAGCGGCGAGTATCTGTTGGAGCGGCCGCTGCTGCAGTCCATTCGGTCCGAAAAGCCGGTGGTGCTGCTGATCGACGAAATTGACAAAGCTGACGAAGAATTTGAGGCCTTCCTGCTGGAACTGCTCAGCGACATGCAGGTAAGCATCCCGGAAGTGGGCACCATCCAGGCAAAATCCGTTCCCTTTGTGGTGCTGACCTCCAACCGGGCCCGCCCCCTGAGCGAAGCCCTGCGGCGGCGCTGCGCTTATCTGTACATTCAGTATCCGGACATGGAGAAGGAACTGGCCATCCTGCGGGCAAAACTTCCCCATGTGGATGACCGGCTGTGCGCCCAGGTAGCGCTGGCGGTGCAGAAGCTGCGCAGCAACGAAGCCCTGCTGAAAAAGCCTTCCATTGCGGAAACCTTGGATTGGGCCGCCGCCCTGGATGCCCTGGGCATCCGGGAACTGACCCCCGATGCCCTGCGGCAGACCGCCGGCTTCATTCTGAAAAACAGCGAGGATTTCAGCGTTTTTGAGGAAAGTCAAGACCATGAATGCACCTGCGGCGATCACTGCGGAGGGCACCACCATGGCTGAGCCGGGTGTGTATCTTGAAAAACTGTCCGCTTTTTCCAGAATGCTACAGCTGGAAGGCCTTGCGGTCAGCCCCAAAGAAACCGGGGACGCAGCCCAGATGCTGATCGCCACCGGCTTTGAAAGCCGCCAGCAGGTAAAAACCGTGCTGCGCACCATCTATGCCAAGTCCCGGGATCAGCAGCTAATCTTTGACCGGGTCTTTGACGCCTTCTTCCTCTCAGAGGAGGCCATGCGAGCCCAGGCCGGGAAACAAGCCCGGCAGGACATGCAGATCCGGGAGAATTTGGAGCAGCTGCGCAAAAGCGGAAACGCCGAGGGTTTAAACGAGGAGCAGCAGTATACCTACGCCGCCATGGACGAAGAAGCCCGGGAGAAGCTGCGGCAATTTGCGGAAAAATACAAGGACAACTCCCAGCGCAACCCCAATTTGTATTCCAATTTCATCCATTCCGTCTTTGCCAAGGCGCTTTTGGAGCAGCAGATCCGCATGGAAGATGCCGCCCTGGGCTGCCAGGCCTCTGACCCGGAGCTGGGCATTCTCTACCGGGATATTTCCAAGTTTTCCGACACGGAGATCCCCAAGGCCATTTCCATTATTCAGACCATCTCCAGCCAGATCAACGGTGAACTGACCGCCAAACGAAACAAAAATACCCACAGCGGCAAGCTGGATTTCCGCCGCACAATCCGCAAGGGTCTGGAAACCGGCGGCAGCTTTTACCGCCTGCACTACAAGAAAAAGCGCAGCCGCAAGAAGCATTTGGTGCTGCTTTGCGATGTTTCCGGGTCTATGATGCAGTTTTCCGAATTTGCCCTGCGGTTTATCCAAAATCTAAACCAGGTTTCCGACAGTTCCCGGGTCTTTCTGTTTTCCGAGGAAATGGTGGAGGCCGACCCCTTCAGCCTGCAAAACATGGATCTGTTCCGCAATTATGTGAAAGAATGCGGTATCTACGGCAAGGGCACAGATTTGGGAAAGGCCCTGGAAAAGCTGTGCGCCATGAATCCCAAGGCGCTGAATCAGCACACCACGCTGATTATCCTGTCTGACTCCAAATCCGTAAACCAGGCCCAGGCCATGGAAGCACTGCGGGAAGCCAAGCGGCTGTCCGGCCGGGTGATTTGGCTGAACCCCCTCCCCCGCAGCCAGTGGCCCCACATCCGCAGCGTGCAGACCTTTTCTTCCCTGTGTCCCATGATCTGCTGCAGCACCCTGCAGGAACTGGCCAGCGCCTGCCGGCATCTGACAAATGTATGACCCCTTTGATACAAAAATCTCCCACGGCCCCTGCTTGTGCATGGGTGGTGGGAGATTTTGACTTGCCAGGATTTTTTATTTCGCCAGCAGGATGCCCAGCAGCAGGCAGGTCTGGCCAACGGCGTTGATGATCTGGGCTGTCCAGTTGGAGTGGGCGTCGTCATTTCTGAACTTGTTCTTCCGATACCAGCCCATAAAGCCCATCAGGCCGATCCAAAGGACAAAGAACATGAGGCTGGGGAAACTGACAATGGCCGCGCCCACAGCCGCCCAGCTGATCCGCTTGAAGCCAATGATGAAGGAAATGATCATCAGCAGAAAGCCGGTGGCCTGCATGGGCACAAAGGGCTTGTTCAGCCACCGCATATCCTTTTTTGCCAGGCCCAGCACCATTTTCCACGCCACCTTACAGCAGCCGGCCAGCACGGAAAAGGCGGCACCCACCATAAACAAGGGAGAGCCGAAACGACCGGCGATAAGCACCATCGCAATGCCGAACGAGAGAACGGGAATGGCGTCTACCAGCGCCAAAGCCAGGGTGAAACCTTCCATAAAGAACCTCCATGTGGTTTAAATTTCAGTTTATCGAGCAGATGGAGCGCGCAGCGCTTTTCCTCCCTTGTGTAAAGGCTGCGCCCGCAGGCGCGTTTCGGAGCGCAACCGCCGAAGGCGGCACTTGGCGCGGAGATGAGGTGGCACGGCGTGAGCCGTGACGGAGGGATTGAATACACGACAATCCCCCTGTCAAATCGACCTCGATGGGCCGATTTGACAGCCCCCTTTGCACAAGGGGGCCTTTGACCGCAGCTCTCTAACCATCCCGATAAACCACAATTTCGTGATTCCATTATATCAAACCCTCAAAGAACTTTCCATAGACATATCGCATAAGTTTTTTGGCCCGAAAAAGTGCATATATGCAAAGTTTTTGCCGGGGAATTGACACATTTTGCAAAAAGTGGTATCCTGATAGTGAACATGTTCACAAAGGAGCGATGTACATGAATGCAAAACAAATGAAGGCGGCCCGTGTTCAGCTGTTCCGGGATGCCGCCAATTTTAAGAAAACCGATCGCATCCCCCATTTTGCCAATGTGGTCACTTGGAAGGTCTTTGATGCTGGCTATACCCTGGATCAGGCCATGACCAATTTCGATGTTCTGGAAGACACCGTGGTGAAATTCCTGGATCGCTATCCGGTGGACGGCCTGATGGATGTGGGCATCCGCAATCAGTTCACCGTCACCGAGGCCTTTGGCGAGGGCGGCTACTATTACTATGACGAAAATGTGGTAGGCATCCATGACCATGCCCATTGCACCGTGGAAACCCTGCAGCAGTATTTGGACGATCCGGCCAAGTACGCCTGGGAAGTAATCCTGCCCAAAAAATACGGCGCCAGCTGGGATGAGAAGGGTCTTCCCGTTTGGAAGAAGACCTGGAAAGAATACATGCGCTACACCAGCTACATCCTGCACATGGCTTCCATCACCGGCAAGAAGTACGGCCTGCCCAGCCTGTCCCCCAACAATCCCATGAGCGGCGCCATCGTGCTGGGCATTGAGGAGCTGTTTAGTAACCTCTTGGGCATTCAGCAGCTGTCCGTTGCCATGCGCCGCAACCCCGACGAAATTGAGGCTTTCATCAACCGCTGGGACGAAGAGCGAATCAAGCCCGCCATCGAAAAGATCAAGGCTTCCAAGGGCCCCAATTATAAATACTGCTTCGACTCCTCCATTTTGATGCTGGCCCACAATGTGATGAACAAAAAGCAGTTTGAGCGTTTCTACTGGCCCCACTTGAAAGAACTGCTGGACGCTTATGCCGAAAAGGGCATGAACATCCGTATCTTCACCGAGGGCAGCATCCTGCGCTTTGCAGAGTATTTTAAGGATTACCCCAAGGGCGTGCTGACTTTCCACATTGAGCAGGACGATCCCTTCGCCTTTAGAGAGGCCCTGCCCAATGTTTGCATCATGGGCGGCCTGACCACGGAGCTGCTGAACAACGGCACTCCCGAAGAATGCGTGGCCTATTGTAAGCGTCTGTGCGACGAGCTGGGAAGCGACGGCGGCTTTATCCTTTCTGAGGGCAAGATGCTTTCCTACCGCAATGATGCCAACCGGGAAAATTACAAGGCTGTCTGCGACTTTGTAAACAGCTACAAACTGTGAGGTGCTGACCATGAAGAATGAATTCAAGTCCTATCCCGAGGGCTATCAGAAGCTGATGAAGAAGATCGTCCCTTGGTACTTTGGCCCCATGCGCCAGAAAATGATGCGATTGCTCCTGACCATTTTGACGGACGGCTGATGCGGTAAATTGTTGTTTACACCTTTCGCGGCGCAGCCGCCAAAGGCTCCCTTGTGCAAAGGGAGCTGTCAAAAATCTATGATTTTTGACTGAGGGATTGTCGTACATGTACAACCCCTCCGGCCAAAATGAAACATTTTGGCCACCTCCCCTTGCACAGGGGAGGCTCGCGCTTCGCGCTCCATTACTGCGCTATAAACAACAATTTATATGACCATGAACGAAAGGACAGTTCCCTATGATCATCATTGGTGAAAAAATTAATGGTGCAATTCCCTCCATCAAGCAGGCCATTGCCGAAAAGAACGAGGCGCTGATTATTGAGCGCACCTTGGCCCAGGCCAATTCCGGCGCTCATTTTCTGGACTGTGCCCCCAGTACGGCTACAGAGATCGAATACGAGACCATGGTGTGGCTGATTGGCCTGATGCAGGGCGCCACCGATGTACCCCTTTGCATCGACTCCCCCAACGCAAGGCTGCTGGCCCGGATCATCGAAGAGGGTCATTTGAAGCATCCCGGCATGGTCAATTCCGTCAACGAAGAGGGCGACAAGTGCGAAACGATTTTCCCCCTCATCGCCGGCACGCCTTGGGAAGTGGTGGGTCTGACCTGCGACCAGGGCGGCATCCCCGCTGATCCTGTCAAAAAGGTGGATATTGCCAAGCGGATCATCGACAAGGCAGTGAAATACGGCGTGGCGCTGAGCCAACTACATATTGACCCCTGCGTCATGGCCCTGGCAACCATGCCCAGCGCCATGGAGGACTTTGCCTACTGCATCCGGGCCATCCACGAGTATGCCCCGGAAGTGAAGGTCACCGGCGCCATCAGCAATATCAGCTTTGAGATGCCGGCAAGAAAATACGTGAATATGAACTGCCTGGCCTATGCCATGGCCGCCGGCCTGGACAGCGCCATTCTGGATCCCTGCAATGAGGCCATGATGGGCACGATCTATGCCTGCGACGCCCTGCGCATGGCCGACAAAGGCGGCAGAAAATACAATAGAGCCTATCGCAAAGGCTTGTTTGGACAAAAGAAATAAGGAGATTTGAAAATGGATTTTGAAAAACTGGCCGTGGCCATGGGCGAACTGGACGAGGATACCGTCAAGGAAATTTTGGATTCTGTGGACTCCGCAGAAGCAGCGAATGCCGCCATGGAAGCCTGCCAGAAGGGCATGGACACCGTGGGTAAACTCTTTGAAGAGGGCGAGTATTTTGTGGGCGACCTGATCTACGCCGGTGAGCTGATGACCGACGCAGTGGAAGTATTGAAACCTTACCTGGCTGGCGCAGAGTCCTCCGGCAACAAGGCCAAGATGATCCTGTGCACCGTCAAGGACGATCTGCACGACATCGGCAAGAACATCGTCCGCTCCATGCTGGAGGCAGGTGGCTTTGAGGTGCTGGATCTGGGCATCGACTGCCCCGCCGAGAAGGTGGTGGAAACGGCTAAGGCTGAAAACATTAAGATTGTGGCCCTGTCCGGTGTGCTGACTCTGGCGCTGGACTCCATGAAGACCACTGTGGAAGCCATCAAGGCCGCAGGTCTTGACTGCAAGGTCATCATCGGCGGCGCACCTGTGTCTGCCGAAGCCTGCAAGAACATCGGTGCTGACGAGTGGGCCCACAGCCCCCAGAAGACCGTAGCCACCTGCAAAGCCTGGGCAGAATGATTCCTATACATACAAACGCCCCTGCCATTCGGCAGGGGCGTTTGCTGTTTTGCCGCTTCAAATTTCAGTTTATCTAGCTGTTGGAGCAGCCACAAAATAAACGGTGTCATCCCGAACCATCCCGCAGGATGGTGTGGGGATCCCCCGGTAACGAGGGAAAACCTGCCCCGAGCGCATCGTTTTGTTGTCCTTTTCGACCGGGGGATTGCCACGTCGGCTACGCCTCC
>JBGVMD010000002.1:0-27110 GCA_045124575.1 Faecousia sp. | reverse complement strand
GCGCTCATAGTTGAAAGGCTGCAGACGCAGCATCAGCTCACCGAAAGTAATGACTCTTGCCATGATCATTCTCCTTTCGCTGCCTGCCGGGCTTCACGGCAGAGCGTTGTAATTTTGTCCCAGTTGCCGGCGGAAATATCCGCTTTGGGGCAGACCCAGCTGCCGCCAACGGCATGGATAAAGGGTGCGCCGATATATTCCCTGATGTTGGATGCGTTGACGCCGCCGGTGGGCAGGAACTTGATACCCACAAAGGGTGCGGCCAGATTCTTCATGGCGTTCAGACCGCCGTACACATTGGCGGGGAAGAATTTGATCACCTTCAGGCCACGCTTCAGGGCAGCCATGATCTCGGTGGGGGTGACGCAGCCGGGGGTGACGGGAATTCCATTTTCCACGCACCAGGCCACCACTTCCTCACTGAAGCCGGGAGATACGATGAACTTCGCACCCATCTCCACCGCCAGCTTGGCCTGCTCCAAATTCAGAACGGTGCCGGCACCAACCAGCACCTCGGGGCAGTTCTCGGCAACCGCCTTGATGGCCTCGGGGGCGCAAGCAGTGCGGAAGGTGATCTCCATGGTGTCCACGCCGCCGGCAGCCATAGCCCGGGCGGTAGGAACCGCATCCTCTGCCTTCTCCAAAACAACCACAGGCACAACAACAGAGTTGGCCAGTCTTTCCATAACAGTCATTGTAGGATTCTCCTATTTCTATTTCATCAACGGGCGGAAACATACTTGTGCAGGGTCTTGCGAACGGCTCCGGGACCAGCGTACAGTTCTGCGACCATGCCTTCGATTTTCTCACCCAGGCCCAGTGCGTAGACATCAACACCAAAGACATCGGTACGTGCGTACAGAGCCTTTAGGCAGCTGAAGTCCTGCTCCCCTTCCCGAACCTCCAGGGGTGCTACAATCTGCTGCAGCTCCGCCAGTAGCGGATCGGGAGAAGGTGCAAAAGCCTCACCTGCATCATTGATACCCTTCAGGTAACGGGCATAGCCAGCCAGCACCAGGGGGATCAGCACCAGATTGGACTTGTCGAGACCTCGCTCTTCATACTTTTTCAGTGTCTCGCCGAAGCGAATTGCCAGCTTCTGGGAGGTGTCCATAGCAATACGCTGGGGAGCATCGGGCATGAAGGGGTTGGGCAGGCGGCGGTTCAGAACAGCGCCAATGAACTCGTAGGGATTCAGAACACCGGGATCGGTGACAACGGGCATTGCCTCGATATAGCCGATTTTCTGAATGAAGGAACGGATATCCTCGTCCTTCATCTCAGCAGAGATCAAATCATAGCCCAGCATGCAACCATAGATGGACATGGCGGTATGCAAAGGATTCAGGCAGGTGGTAACCTTCATGGTTTCCACCTTATCAACGGTGTCCCGCTCAGTAAACAGAACACCGCCCCGATCCAGCGGAGGACGACCACCCGTGTAGTTGTCCTCGATGACCAGGTACTGGGTCTCCTCAGCGTTGACGAAGGGAGCAGTGAAGCTGTGGCGCTCGGTTTCGATGGTGTAGTTATCCTCGAAGCCGTCAGCAGCCAGCATTTCCTGCACCAGGCTGTGGGGACGGGGGGTGATCTTGTCGATCATCGCCCAAGGGAAAGTAACCTTCGTTTCATCCTGCACATAGGCCAGGAACTCTGCAGGAACCAGGCCGCCGGTGACCCACTTGTTCACATAGGCCAGGACGCCGGCCTTGACCTTATCACCGTTGTGGGAGCAGTTGTCCATAGACTGAATAGTCAGGGGCAGTGCACCGGCCTGGAAGCGCTCGTACAGCAGAGCAGCAACCTTACCCATGGCCAGAACAGGCTGCAGTCCACGCTCCAGATCGTGGGGAGCAACGCCGTAGCCCTTCTCGGTGATGGTGAAGGAGATCATCTGCAGACTGGGGTTACGGAAGATGGAAACCAGGCGGTTCCAGTCCTCTGCAAAACCGTAGTCAGCCTTCAGGCTCTCGGTAACGGAGCCAATGACCTTCTTCTCAATATCGCCGGTGGACTTCAGGCTCACCAGCAAGGAGAGATTCTCATAAGGGGTGTAGGCCTTGTCAATGATCTCGTAGTCAAAGGTTTCGGCCACGACGATGCCGCGGTCGTACTCTCCTCTGTTGAGGACTTCGTTCAGAACAGCTGCAGGGAAGGCACGGAAGATGTTACCTGCGCCGAAATGCACCCAAGTGGGCTCGGCATAGGTCTTTTCCTTGACCGCCTTCAGATCATACTTGGGCAGTTCATAGCCCTTGTTGATCCACTCCTGAGGGGCAAAACCCTCAGCCAGAATATCAGTAAGCTTCATTGCATCTTTCTCCTTTAGTTCTTGCCGGCCAGGCGGTCCAGCAGATCCCACACACCCAGCATATACATGATGCCCAGAGCGCGGTCGTACAGGCCGTAGCCGGGGCGGACATTACCGGGACCTTCATTCCACAAATGACGGCCATGGTCAGGACGGATATATCCCTCAAAGCCACACTCGTGGTAAGCCTTCAGGATCTCCAAAATGCCGGTGTCGCCATTGCAATCACGATGGGACGCTTCGGAGAAGTCACCATTCTCGAAGTGCTTCACATTGCGGATGTGTGCAAAGGCGATGCGGTCACAACACTTACGGACGATATCTGCAACATTATTGTTGGGATCAGCATTCAAAGAGCCGGAGCACAGGGTCAGGCAATTGCAGGGATGGTCCACCATCTTCAGGAAGCGGTCGATGTTTTCAGCATTGATCAGCAGTCTGGGCAGGCCGAAGATATCCCACGGGGGGTCATCCATGTGGATGGCCATCTTCATGCCGCACTCCTCGCAGGTGGGCATAATGGCTTCCAGGAAATATTTCAGGTTGGCCCACAGCTTCTCGTGATCCACATCTGCGTAATCCTTGAACAGCTGGTCCAACTTGGCCATACGCTCCGGCTCCCAGCCGGGGAAGGACATATTGTACTTTTCGGTAAAGTCCAGGATGTACTTGGCCATGGCGTTGTAATCGTCCTGGATCATACCCTTTTCGTAGAACAGGGCGGTGGATCCGTCGCCCACCTCATGGAACAGGTTAGAACGGGTCCAGTCGAAGATGGGCATAAAGTTGTAGCAGATAACCTTAACGCCGAACTTAGACAGATTGCGGATGCAGGTTTTATAGTTTTCGATCAGCGCATCACGGGTAGGCAGGCCGATCTTGATGTCATCGTGGACATTGACGGATTCGACCACGTCACCATTGAAGCCGTAAGCGTGAAGCTGATCCATTACTTCCTTGATTTCATGCTCTTCCCAGATTTCACCGGGCATTTTGTGGTGCAGCGCCCAAACGATGGTACTCACACCGGGGATCTGCTTGATGTCGGACAGCTTGATCTTGTCATTACCTTCGCCATACCAGCGAAAACCCATTTGCATTGGCATATATCGTCCTCCTTACAGGTTAAAATAACGTACTGCATTGCGGTAGCAGATGTCTGCCACCAGTTCCCCCAGGGTGTCCATATCGGCGGGATATTCGCCATTTTCCACCCAGGTGCCCAGCAGATTACACAGTATTCTGCGGAAATATTCGTGACGGGCATAGCTAAGGAAAGAGCGGGAATCGGTGAGCATACCGATAAAATTACCTAAAACACCAAGATTGGCCAAAGATGTCATTTGGTTGACCATACCGGTGCGGTTGTCATTGAACCACCAGGCAGAGCCATGCTGGATCTTGCCGGGAATCTCTGTACCTTGGTAGGCACCCAACAGGGTGTCCAGCCACTGGTCATCGGCAGGGTTCAGAGAATACACGATGGTTTTCGGCAGTTGACCTGCGCTGTCCCAGGCATCCATCAGACGATGCAAAGCGGCAGAAGAATCCGTCACTGCGATGCAGTCAAAGCCACAATCTGCGCCTAGCTTGTGGAACATCCGGGAGTTGGGGTTGCGGAAGCAACTGAAGTGCAGCTGCATAGCCCAACCGTGACGGGCATATTCCCGTCCGCAGTGCAGCAGCAGGTAGGTCTGGTAGATTTCCGTTTCCTCTACTGTGGGGACTTGGCCTACCATGGCCTTTTGGAAAACAGCTTCGATCTCATCCATGGTGCCCACACGGTGCATCACATAATCCAGGCCATGATCAGAAGCGCGGCAGCCGCAATCGTTAAAGTAGTCGATTCGCTGTGTCAGCGCTTTTGCCACATCTTCAGCACACTGGATTGCAATACCGGAGGCTTCACTGAGTTTTGCAATGTAGTGCGCAAATCCAGCCTTATGGCAATTGAGGGCAGGATCCGGGCGGAAGCTGGGGCAAACCTTCACCTGAAAGTCGCTTTGGGCCAGCAATTTGTGCCATTTCAAGTCGCTGCAAGGGTCATCGGTGGTGCCGACCATAACCACATGACTACGCAAGATCAGATTGCGGGCAGAAAACTCCGGTTGCTGCAGCTTGGTGTTGCACAGGTTCCAAACTTCCTCCGCTGTATCGCCACTGAGGATGCCCTCATAGCCGAAATAGTTCTTCAGTTCCAGATGGCACCAGTGGTACATCGGGTTACCGATGCAGCGCGGGAGGGCTTCTGCAAATTTTTGGAACTTTTCCCGATCCGGGGCATTGCCGGTAATGTACTGCTCGTCCACTCCGTTGGAACGCAGAATGCGCCACTTATAGTGGTCGCCCCCCAGCCAAAGCTGGGTGATGTTCTCAAACCGGACATCTTCGTAAATCGCCTGGGGGTCCAGGTGGCAGTGATAGTCCACGATAGGCTGTTTTTTCGCCACATCATGGTACAGCGTCCGGGCAGTGGGTGTTGTCAGCAAAAAATCGTCGCACAGAAAAGGTTTCATGAAATCCCCCCATTTTTGCATAATATACCAATAGTATTATATCTGCTTTGTTAGGTTCGTTGCAAGGCACAAAACAACCCAAGTGTGACCCCTTGGATAGAAAATAAGCCCCGGTTTTTGCGCAGGTTACACAAAAAACCGGGTCTTTTCAGGGATTAAGCAGGGGGGTTGTCAGCATATTGATCGCCAAACGGGTCATCTCATCAGGAGAAATCTCAAATCCCTGCCGATGCCAGTTCCGCGTCATATGCGCCAAAAGCACGGTGCCGGGCTAATCGCACCCAAACACCGTGCTTTTCATTATGCTTCGCGGATCAGATCCAACACCTGCTGGACGTTCTTCTTACCAAAAGACACTTTTGCTTCATTGATAACAATGCACGGCACACTCATGACACTGTATTGATTTTTTAAATCCTCAAAATGGCGAATATCATACACCTGTGCTGTTACGCAGGGATTCTCCGCGGCGATTCGCTGGGCTGCGACGACCAAATCGGGACACATAGTACAAGAGAGTGTAACCAAGATCTTCATATCCACGGCTTCTGTAATGGCTTCAATTTGCCGTTTGGTGTCTTCATCGATTGCCTGTCCGGGACCTGCGGCGTTGTATAAGCCCAGCACGAAGGAAGTAAACTCATGACCGCTGGGAACACCATGGAAGGCAAGACCTGTTGGCGCACCGTCCGCAAAGCAAACTTCCACACAGGGTCCAAAGGATTCTGAGGCCTGTCTGTCACACACCTCCAGCGCCAGTTTTTCAGAGAGCGCCGTCAGCGCGGTCATGAAACTTTCCAGTTCTGCCGAAATCGGACGGTTATCCAAATAGAGCTTCAGCAGCAACCGCTTCTCCATGCGAGCAAATACGGTGTCCAGCTGCTGGCGCATTTCTCCGGCAAAAAGCTCGGCGGATGCCGAAGTTTCATGCGCATCAACTGTGACCGTTGGTTTGCTCTGCTTCACAGAAGGCATATCGGCACGCAAACCGGTCTTTCGGTGTACTGCGGACACATACTTCTCCAGTTCTGTTGCAGCCAATGCACCATCGCTGGTGGCCGTCACCACCTGGCGCAAGGGCTTGATGCACACATCCCCCGCCGCATACACGCCATCTACGCTGGTCTTTTGTGAAGCGTCAGTGACAATATAGCCCTGCTCGTTCAGTTCTACGACACCCTTGACCGCTTCCGTAGCCGGGGCATACCCGGCAAATACGAACACGCCAAAGGTTTCCTCACTTTTATATTCCGTCACCTCTTCGGTGGCGGTATTTTTATACCGGGCATAGGTCAGACCGTTTTCACCGGACACTTCTTCCATCACCGTGTTGGTCAGCACCGTGATTTTTTCATGATTCTTCGCCTGATCCGCCACAGAAGCGGCACAGGAAAAGTCGTCTTTTCGAACCAAAATCGTCACATGACGTGCAAATTTCGTCAGGAATACACTTTCTTCTGCCGCAGCATACCCGCCGCCGATGACAAAAATATCTTTTCCCGTAAAGAATTCCCCATCACAGGTGGCGCAGTAGGCAACGCCACGGCCTTTGTGTTCTTCCTCCCCTTTGAAGCCAACCATTCTCGGGTGCGCGCCGGTAGCCAGCAGAATACCAAAGCAGCGGTACTCTCCCCTACCCGTATGCACCGTCTTGATATCACCGGAAAGGTCAAAATCCACCGCTTCTGCCACCTGAAATTCCGCACCGAAACCCTCCGCCTGCTTCTGCATGGTATCCGTCAGGGCTTTCCCGCTGGTTTTAGCAATGCCGGGATAGTTTACCACCTCATGGGTAATGGCGATCTGACCACCAAACTGTTCCTTTTCCAAAACCAGCACCCGATATTTTGCACGGGCCAGATACAGTGCGGCGGTCAGCCCCGCAGGGCCGCCGCCAACAATAATCACATCATACAAATTGTCCATCAAAGCTGACCCACCAGATCCAAACTAGGCTTCAGGGTCTCGGCGCCGGGCTTCCAGTTGGCAGGGCACACCTGATCCCCGTGGGCGTGGACAAACTGACAGGCCTGCACCTTCCGCAACAGTTCCTCTGCGTTCCGGCCCACATTACCGGCGCTTACCTCATAGCCCACGATCTTTCCCTCAGGATTGACAATAAACGTGCCACGCTCGGCAAGACCGTCTTCTTCGATCAGCACCTCAAAGTCCCTGGAGATTCTATGGGTGGGGTCTGCCAGCATGGGGTAGTTAATCTTCTTGATCCGCTCGGATGCATCGTGCCAGGCCTTGTGAACGAAATGGGTATCGGTAGATACAGAATAGACTTCACAACCGATGGCCCGGAACTGCTCATACTTCTCTGCCAAATCTTCCAGCTCCGTGGGACACACAAAGGTAAAATCCGCCGGATAGAAGAAAAAAACGCTCCATTTTCCAAGGATATCTTCCTTGCTTACAAACTTAAAGTCGTTTTCATGATAGGCATAGGTGCGGAAATTGGAAATTTCTTTGTTGATCATCGACATACTTTACTTCCTCCACAAATCGTGCTGATTACAAAATGCGTACACTGCCCGAACTTCATCTCCATCGCAGATAGAGAATTTCGCCTTGGGCTTGTCATCCGGGTCTAAATGGGCATACTGAATGCCGTGTTCGGTTTCCAGGCACACCCATTCGATATAGTGCTCCTGGGTCATAGGGTGCTCCAGCTCACCAACCGTTACATGGACGGTATTGCCCTCCACCTGATAGACCGGGATGTGCTTTTCCCCGGATGCTTCGGTTGCCCCGGGAATCAACTCCTGCATTTGCTCCCCACAGCAATAGATGGGAACGCCCTTGTCCCGGATCATGGTCACGATGTTGCCGCAATGCTTGCAGATCAAAAATTTTTGTTTCATGTTCGATCCCTCCTTACAGAAAGGGTGTCCAAACTAACCGCAATAATGCGTGATCCTTTGGGACATACTACTGCCAAAAGGAAGTGAAATGATGAGACACAATATTTCCTACAAGAAAGGATTTCTTCCATACGCATTGGCCGCCCTTTTGATTGGCCTTGTGGGTGGTTTTTCCACGGTTTTGGGACCAGCCTTTGTGCAGGACATTGGCATCGCTTATAACAACACCACATGGACTGCCTTGGCGCAGGCCATGTCCACCGCTGCCTGCGCCCCCATTCTTGGCAAGGTCGGCGATGTGATCGGACGCAGAAAAACGCTCCTTGGGGGCATTGGGGTTTTCACTTTGGGCAATATCCTGTCTGCCCTTGCCAACTCTCTTGTTTCCATGATGGTTGCCCGGTTCATCGTCGGCATTGGTACAGCGGCAATGGGACCCGTGATCCTTGCCTATATTGCAACGGAGTTTCCGCAAGATAAAATTGCAAAGGGCTTCTCCCTGTATATGCTGCTTTCCAGCGCATCGGTGATCATTGGCCCAACGATTGGGGGTCTGATTGTTTCCTCTTACGGATGGCGCACCATGCTGTGGGTGTGTGTCGCCATTTGTACCCTCATCTTTGCAGCCTGCGTCCTGACCGGCCGCCATCAGGGATCCACCAAAAAGCCGTTGCAAAACTTTGACGTATCCGGTGCCGTTCTGATTCTGATTTTCTTCAGCCTACTGCTGTGTATCCCCTCTTTGGGGCAGAATTTTGGTTGGACCTCCATGCCGTTTCTCGTTGTGCTGGTTCTTGCGATCGTTAGTCTGGTTGGGCTTGTTCTTACGGAACGAAAAAGCACACATCCCATTTTGTCCGGCAGCTTTATCAAGCGCAGCGCTTTTATCTTAAGTGTGTTGGCGCTGTTTTTAACCCAGGGATTGATGCAGGCAAATATGACCAATACCATCGTCTTTGTTAATTACACCCAGCCTGATAATTCCGCAATCTCTGGATATGCCATCTCTGTGATGTATTTGGGGATGTCCCTCGGTGCCGTGGTGCTTGGTCCTCTGGCAGATAAATTTGATTCTAAAAGGATCTTAGCCGGATCTTTTCTGTTAACTGGCTTTGGGTGCGCTATTTTTCTGCTGTTCTCAGAGGTCACATCTGTCTTTTTGATGATGGCGGCCCTTGGTATTTTGGGCTTCGGTCTGGGCGGCAACGGCACTATTTTTATGAAAGTGGTTCTTTCCGGGCTTACACCACAGGAAGCAGGGGCAGGTACAGGAACCTACGGTCTGTTCCGGGACTTGGCCGCGCCTTTTGGGGTGGCAGTATTTGTCCCGTTGTTTACCAATCAGATTACCGGCCGAATTGCCACAGGTACAGCAGAAGCCCCTGCGGCGGTAGCCTCCATTCATTCCCTGGCGATATCGGAGATTTTGTGTGTCGCATTGGGGATCGTAGCGGTTTTGTTTCTGCCAAAAGTAAAGGAGAATTAGTATGCGGTTGAAGGATAAAGTCGTTTTAGTAACAGCCTCCACCCGGGGGATCGGCCTTGCCATTGTAAAAAAATGCGCCGGGGAAGGCGCACGGGTTTATATGGCCGCCCGGAATTTGGACCGGGCACAGGAAATTGCGGATGCCTTAAGAGGAGTAAAATGTGTATACAATGATGCCACCAATCCGGAAACCTTTTCTTCCATGGTGGAAAATGTGGTCCAGGATGCCGGCCGTATCGATGTGCTGGTCAATAATTTCGGCACCTCCAACCCCGGCAAGGACTTGGATTTTTCCAATACAGACCCAAAAATCTTTTTGGACACAGTCAATTTGAATTTGAGAAGCGTCTTTATGGCAAGCCAAGCCGCAGCAAAACACATGGCGGCCTCTGGCGGCGGCAGTATTATCAACATCTCCTCTGTGGGTGGCCTTGTGCCGGACATTTCGCAGGTTGCCTATGGCACCAGCAAAGCAGCGATCAACTACCTAACCAAGCTGATCGCTGTGCAGGAGGCCAAGCACCATATCCGGTGCAACGCTGTTCTTCCCGGTATGACCGCCACGGAAGCGGTGGAGAAGCATCTGTCTGATGATTTTCGGAATCTGTTTCTGCGGCATATCCCCCTGGGACGCATGGGGTTGCCGGAAGAGATCGCCGAAGCAGTGTGCTATTTCGCCAGTGACGCTTCCGCCTACACCACAGGACAGATTCTCACCGTTTCCGGCGGTTTTGGTTTGGCGACCCCAGTCTACGGAGATTTGGTCAGCAAAACCGTGCGCAGGTAAAGCACAAGGACGCAGAGATGGAAGTTTTGGCCTCCAATCCTGCGTCCTTACTATAACAGCCCCAGCGATCTTTTCGTGACCGCCGGGGTTGTAGCATATCGATTATATCAACTCGTGTATGAAATGCGTACCATATTGCAGACCATCCAATAGCATTGGGATAGGTTTTGCACATTACCGTCCTTTGCAAATCTCTCCTCAGGCGATTTTCTTTCCTGCATTACCGGCAGGCTGGGTACGGAAGTCATCCGGGTCGCTGTGGATTACCACAGTCCGCCCAATGATCTCCTTCACCGAAAACCGATCCGTCCGTACAGCTAGGTAGGCATTCCCTCCGCATCCCAGCAATGGCGGTAAATCCCCTGCGTGTTCTGGGTGGACCTGAGCTGTAGGATTATAATGGCCTTCCGTTCCGGAGAATCCATCTCCAGAGCAATCTGCTCCTTGGTGAATATGAAAGCCAAAAAAGCCTGTTTTGCTTTCTCTTGGCAGCCCAACAATTCTTGCTACGATCAAAACGCAGTCCCTCTCTTGGAAAAACTGAACACATCCAGTCAGCTGTGGAGCTTCCATCCCTCCACGGATTTCTGCCACCGCATCCGCCCTTCTCTTGCCACATTGCATCTAATCACCTCGTATCAGCTTATGTCCACAATCGCATTTTGCAACAATGTTTTCTACAAAAGCATTGCCGCCAGATTTCACGATACCATCTAGCGGCAAAAACGCAAAGACCAAATAAAGGCCAAGCACTAATTTGACAGAAAGTATTTTGCTCTAAAAAGTTAGAAAAACACCGGATTTCTTTTGAAATCCGGTGTTTTTATGGTTGCGGAGGCAGGACTCGATTTAATAAAGGTTCGGCTCCGTCCAGCCGTCGCCGGCGGCGCTCATCCGCGCCGCATTTAGATTGGTTCGAGTCCGCTTCGAATAAAAAAAGACAGCCACCCAAATGGGTGACTGTCTTTTATGGTACGAGTGGGGATAACGGATTTACTCAAAACAAAAACTATGATTTACCGGCACCGAACACACATTTTCAATAAAACTTACGAGGTGCCATTATGAAGAAAGTGAAAATCAAATTCGATGATATTGAACGCCGCATCCTGGTCAAGCTGCTTTACGAAAAGCGCAATGAATTGATTCGTGAGGGTCGCTATACGGATGCCATTGACGAGCTGATCTTAAAGATCATTGATGCAAAGGGGTGCTGACATGGAAAATATTGCAAAGCGGCTCAACGCCTACATAACCGCCCACCCCTTTGACTCCGGTGACAGCGATTGCGAAACCGTACTGGATCAACTATACCAAGCCTATGCAGAGTCCCACGAGTCCGACCCACCGAAGATACGCGACGGGTTCAAAGAACTGGACGCGCTTTTAGAGCAGCTATCTTTGGATGATAATAATGCAGTTTGGAATTTGTGCTGCCAACTCTGTACAGCCTATGAACGCAAAGCCTTCCTTGACGGTCTCCAATACGGCGCACACTTAATAAAGGAAATGAACAAAAAATATTCCGCATTCTAAGCAAGCATAAGCCCCTGACCACAGTGGATCTCTATGGTCGGAGGCTTTACTTAATCGCTAGCATGCACTTCTCTATAATGATCAAAAAGCACTCGCATTAAAACAAAGGATCCGGGTCGTTAATCTTCCCCCGGTAAACATGCGCTGCTTCCCGGCAACCGCCATCGCATCTGTCGCGCTTGTCGCAATCCTTGCACATATCCGGTATGTAATCCCTCTGCCGGAACGCATTCCAGTATGCATTATCCTTCAGACTATTCAGTTCATCGTATCTGCAAACACGGACAGGCGAATGGTTGCATACTTTTAAGTAACCGCTTGGATCGATAATGCAAAAGCCCTTCGCAGCAGAACACAGATTGCTTACGCGGATGTGCTTGTATTTGCTTGGGTCGTTGATCGCACACAATGGCATCTCGGTACCAACATGGCCATACTTATTTGCCTTCGACAGCACCTCTTCGGCGACATCAAGCATTTGGTTTGTTTCTTCTATTGAAAGTAGGTACTCTTGATTCTTTAAACCCCGTCCACCGGGTAAGAACCGGTTCAACAGCACGTAATCGGCACCCTTAATAAGTGCGTATGCGATGTTCTCATATAATTCAGGCAGGTTCTTCTTTGTCACCGCAATATTGGCTGTTGTACGAATCCCCCTTGCCTGCGTCTTCTCAAACAGCGAAAGTACATGCTCGACATTGTCGACCCCGGTGTGTTCCACAAATGTTTCAATTCCAGGGATACTAATACAAATCGAAACGCCTCTCTCGGCAATAAAATCAAGAAATTCGTCGGTGATTTTTCGGCCGTTTGATATCATGTTGAGTGTTGCGCCACGACCCAAAATGTAATCTATGATGTTTTTAAGATCGTTACGCATCAACGGCTCTCCACCGGTTAGGGTGAACGAAGAGACGCCTGCGCTCATAAGTGTATCAATTATCCGCGTCCACTCTTGATATGACAGTTCCTCTTTGAGATACTTTTCGTCTGCCTCCCAGGGGCAAGAACAGAACAGGCACTTATGATTACACCGATAGGTTAGTTCCAGCGCAGCAACTTTTGGCAATATGGTTGGGTATTGAATTACTTCTGCCATATAAGCCTCCGTTTATCGTTTGGTTGATCCAATAACAGTTTTGACATGATCAAGATAGGTCTTGGCTGCGTGTTTTGTGCCGGTTGCTTCTGCCAGTTTTTCAACAGTATCAGCACCATTTAAGAAGTTAATTGCAACTTGGTATTCAAAATCACGATACGACCAAGAGGAGGGGAAACTGTATACCGGCTCTGTAGAGCCTTTGGCGGTAAATGCAAATACGATGTTGTTCGTTGACCAGGAGGATCTCGAGGGGAAGTACCGCCTTGCACAATCGTCGCAAAGACACAGCA
The DNA here is from genome assembly GCA_045124575.1 of Faecousia sp. GTDB lineage: Bacteria > Bacillota > Clostridia > Oscillospirales > Oscillospiraceae > Faecousia. The sequence continues at coordinate 14,215 of JBGVMD010000002.1, read as the reverse complement.
CTTCTGCCTTATGTCCCAAAGCCACAAACTTTTTTGCAAGGTTGCGGTACTGGGCCATCAAGTTTTCTTCGCCTTCAAATACCTTGGTCGTAGCCATTCGTCCGCACTTGTCGCACTTGAAACGAATGTTAACCTCATCCGGGGAGCGCATAGAATAGCACATTGCACTTTCGGGAGGAGGATCCTGGTATTCCCTTGAGGAGGCTGCTAGTTTAGCAAGCGCGCTATCAATCTCGCTACGTGTGCCCAGACTGTGTTTCTTATCTTTCCCTGCCAAAAAGTAGAGCGCTGTTAGCATGCCGATTTCATACGCATTCTTCATTGCTGCAAGGATGACATCTTCTGTTAAAACAGTAAGGTCGCTGAATACGGTTTGTGAGAAGCGGACATACGGAGCAATGATGCCCCAAATTTTCTCAGCCTTTTCTTCTCCGGCTTTTGTGCCAAGAAGTCTTTCCGCATTGACATCCGTAAATTCGACATCAATATGTTCGTTCAGATAATCAAACACCTTGGTGTTAGCAAAGGACGCATTGTCCTTGGAATGGAAAATCGTTGCACATATTGAACCATAAAAAGAAGTAATGATATACTCGCCACGAACCTTCTCTTCACCCAAAGAAGCGTATTTCCGGTTACAGTATTGCAACACGCTCTGTACAAACTCGTCCGGGCGGTACAAGCTATCAATGATGGTAATTTTACCTTCGTTGTTGAGTAAGTTATTATCCTTCATCAATTTAAAGCCAACATTATCCAATGTGATGACGGCTTTTTTGTTTTCAATGAGGTATTGTGTATCTTCAACGCCGGCCGCCACCAACTCTTTTTTGAACCGCCGCACCTCTAGTGCATCATACATTTCCAGAATGGCATTTGCCAAGGTCATTGCTGCCTCGAGCTGTCCCAAATTACGAAGCGTAATCGCCTTGCCGTATAATGCTTTGCCATAAGCCGGGTCAATAGCAATTGCTTTATCAAAAGCATGTAGTGCGTTATGGTATTCGGACTTCATCCCATATGCATTTCCTAAATTATTCCATGCCTCTGCAAATTTTGGGTCAATAAAGAGCGCTTTCTTATAAAATCGGATTGCCTGGTCTAATCTTTCCTCCGAAAGCGCAACATCGCCATCGGTTTTGATCGCAATTGCACATTTAGCGCAGCTTTTGGGACAAGCTGCGGTGTTGTTGGAATAATTGCACTTGGGATGCTTGGATCCATTTCTGCCCAGACCGGAATTGTGGCCGATCCCGTTGTTAGGTGCCATAAAATCTCTCCCTTCGTGAGAGTTAGTCTGTTATTTACCAATAGTTCCGGAACAAGAGGTAACGTCGGCCAACCAGTACACTGTTTCTGTAAAAGCGTAGTATGTAAACGAGAAACTGCCGGAAGCAGTGTAATTTTGGCTTTTGCTCAGCGTGACGGAGTGCTTCTTATTCCAATCAGGCTCTCCATAGAATACGCTCAACGGTGACACAATTCCGCCTAGCTGAACCGATATCGTACTCGAGGAATTGGCACTTTGGGCATATGCATTGCTTTTCGGCTTAATGGTGTAGGTTATCGTTACAGTATCCCCAACAAATTCGGCATCGGTAGTAAGTGTAAAATAAGTTTCGAAATTATCCTTTGTTATGCTCGTACCACTGCCGGTGTTGCTTGTAGTATTTTTAATCCAATACGCATAAAGTGTGGTATTTGACGACTTGTCCCATGTTCTGACGCTACGCATATTGGAATCGTAGTATTTTGTACCAGATCCACTGGTGGAAGAATAGTAGCCACCGAATGTGTAACCGCTCTTTGTCGGTGCAGTTGCGTAAGGCATAGAATCGCCGCGCTTGACAGAAACACTGCTGGTTCCACCCGAACCACCTTGCTTACTAAGCGTAATTGTGTATGTTTTGCTCGAGGTGGTTGAATTGCTGTAGCTACTATTTGAGCTATTATTAGTACCTGAATAACCAGAAGAACTAATTACCGAGCCAATGATCAATGCTGCAACAATAAACACACCAATCATCTTGAACATATTTGCTACGGGGTGTTCATTTGCATCCAAAACAGATGTAGATCTACCGGTATTAAGATCAGGCGATTCTTTAACTTCGGAGGCAATATCTTTATTTGCTTCACGGAATAGGTGTGCATATTCCCAGTTATAGAAAGTGAAAATAACTCCAGAACAGCTAGACATACGGCTCGCCATATAACTGTCCATAAACAAGGAAAAAATGCTTGCACTTTTACCTCTCCGTGCGTGTTCGCGTGCTAGAGGTTTAGTTTTCCAGATAGCGGAAACACCAAAATATGCTCCGACCGCTGCACCGCCACCCAAAAGGAAGCTGAGGAAGCCGTCTACGCCTGCTGCCATAAGGATAGCCATAAAAATGCTGCCGATAACAATAGAAATTGAGCATATCAACACCAGCAGCCAATTGTATTGGGATCGGTGTTTTAAGCATTCGTCGCAAATAGGCATGTCCACAGATATAGACCGAGTCGTTTGGGTTCTGCCGCGTTGTGTGGTTGATGAGTAACTCACATTCTCCTTGTTGGTGGTAGGTTTCATACAACAGGTACAGAACGGAGGAATGGCAAAGCGATTGCCCTGGATGTTGACTGTATAGTGTTTATTTGCTTGTCGGTTTGCTTCAAGATCCTTTTTGAATTGTTCTCTGTCTTTCTGGATCTTTGTAATCTGCTTCTCGTCATTTGCAATAATCTCGGCAAACTCTGTCAGTTCGGGGAAGATTTCTCGTAATGCACGAATCAGTTTAAAGGATGCATCGGTGCAATCGTATTCGTTATGCAATTCTATTGCAAATTCTCTGCTTTCCCGTGCAAGGTGCAAACTTTGCTCATGATCAGCGCCGGCCTTTGAACTTTTGATTTGCAGGGGCTGGGCATACTTATCGAATTCCTTAAGCGTGCTGATCAGGTTTTTTACTGTCAAATCAATGACCGGTTTGTTGGTATTAGCGTTGACCTTTCCAATCAGCGCCAGTGCTGCTTCCATCTTATCGTCTATGGCGGATTTCATACGAACTTCGTACTGATCTATGACATCGCCTATGATGACACCGTCTTCATAGTTTTCATCAGCAATGCACTTTTCCGCAATCATAGAGACCAACTCGATGTAGTCTGCATTCGTGAGCGTTTCTAAGGTGGCAGTGATTATTTGGCGAATGGCAGTGCGCCGTTTTCCAAGTCCATCAATTACATCGCTTTCCGTTACAGGTGCTATGCCACTTTGCGTACGATATTTGTTGATTGTTTCGCATAGTTCGAGTGTGCCTAATGCATCATACAGCTCGTCAATTTCTAAAATAGCATATCCTATTTCAAAATAATCTTCGAATTCACATATCGAGAAATTATGAACCAGTGCATTAAGCAAGGATATCCCGAGCAGACCGTCCGTACTAATCTCTTTATGATTTCGAATATTATTGATTATATCTGCCTGCTGATTTACCGCTAGCCCAAAGAACCATTCCAGTTCAGCAGACACTCTCCTCGCCGGATTAATCAGCGAAGATTGCGCTTCTTCACACTCATTCCCTTCGGAAAAGAATGCTTTTTCCTCAGCTTTTGCAATAATAGATGCGCGTTTCTCACCGGGAGAAACTTCTAATATGTAGAATGGATTCTTCTCCAAAAAAGTATGCCGCATATTCTACCTCTTCCTATCAGCGCTTACTGATTAAATCCAATCTTTCGTTTTTCTTCTTTCTTCGGCAGCATATCCAGGGCCTTATCAAAACATATTTGGTTGATATATTCAATATGGCTCTTCACTGCCATTCGGCCGGCTTCTCGTAATACGAATGTTACATCAGACATAGGATGACCATCCAGTCTCTGTGCTATGCGTTCAATAACAACATCGTCTGCTATGGGAAGTTCACGCAATTTTACCTTCAACAGCTCCCCAATTTCTTCTTTGCTGGCCATTTTGACTTCAATAATATGATCAAAGCGACCCCGGCGCAGAATTGCCGGATCAATTGTATCAATCATATTTGTCATCGCAAAGACCAGCACGCCCTTGGAAATGGCTTCCGGTATCCTTCTCAGAAATTCGGCGACTTCTTCAATGTGATGTGTACCGCTTGGGCCAGCCATATTTCTGTTGCTAAGAAATGCTTCCATTTCGTCAATCACGAGAATAGACGGAGCAGCTTTTATTGCGGCGCTGAACACCTCGGAAATTTTCTTGCTTGTATCGTGTATGTAAGAACTGGCAACGGTGGAGGAATCAATATCAAACCTTTTCCAACCAAGGTATTCAGCTAACTTCTCAACGGCATAAGTCTTACCGCAGCCCGGAGGACCATGCAGAATCGTTGCACCGGGGAAAGAAATACCCATTCGTTTGTACTGTTCTTGATTCAAAACAATATCCACAATATTATCATTAAAGAACTGTTCCAAGCCAGGTCTTCCCACAAGTGTGAATTTATCAGTGGGCACATCGGTCGGGACGCTCACACCGCCTGTACCTGTATTACACAGATTGTCGGTAGTTGTTTTGCTGTCACCATTGTCTTCGACCTGGAGTTCCGGTACTTCAAAACCTGCCAATTCAAAAGACCTGTTTAGGGATGCGGCGGGCATCCACGACATAAATTTTGCAATTCTCTGGAATGAATTGGCAGAAATATTCACACCACCGGTCAACCATTTCCCATAAACACTTTCTTTGGCGGTGATGGCTTCTCCTTGGGCACCCGGCAGTATCAGTGAGTATTCTTCAATATAGACCGCATCCAACAGATCTGCATCAGGGAATAGTCTGACAGCCGTATTGAATGCGATTGAAAACGCTTCCACCTGACCGTTGTTTTCCGGGTAAGGTCCCTGGTTTAACGAGGATATCAAGTAATTTCCGGAGCTGCAAAAAACCTTATACCTATCAACGGTAGTAAAGACGCCGTCAGGAAGAGAATAATCCCGCACCCATTTTCTGTAAAGGGAATCGGTTGCCGCAAGGACATAAGAATCCTGATTGGTAGAATAAATCTGCCAATCTTCACTTGCGGATATGATTTTTTTGATTCTTTTTTCTGTTGCAACAGATGTACCTCTCGGCAACCATTGTTCCATAATATTACCCCTTTACAATGTTCGCAATGTCAAACATACCGTCTCCGGAATCGCTGCTGATCTTGATTGCAAGCAATTCAAACAGAATCTGTCTCAGCTGATCAATATCATCATTTGCCAAGGCGGCGTCGCCCAGCTTCTTCAACTCAGCAAACCTAGCGAGATCAATATAGTTAGTAGGAGATGCAACGGATCTTTGATACCAGTCGACAATAAACCAGTCCTGTCTGATAAGAATAATTGTGTTTTTGGTCTTCATGCTGTCGAGGATATTGTCAAAATCAGGATCGTTTCTCTCAATAGAACGCTGTGCGGTACGAGTCAAATTATCAAACGACTGTTCCTCCGCAGGCTTTGCGTATTGACGAACAACCTCGTTAAAGAACTCAACACAGCTATCCAGTTCCATTTGGCGAATCACCTTTAAGTTGGCTTGCCGTGTTTTGTTGATCAGTTTTTTGGCATCGAGAAGTTCGTTGTTGGCTTTTTGCACATCTTCGGCATCGCACTGTGCCTGGCTGTCAATATTTGCAGCCAGTTCTGCCTTCTTCCGGGCGCTTTCCAACTGAGGATCGTCGACCTTTTCGGACATGCTATCAATGCGCTCCAGCACCATTCTGCCTTGTTCCGCAAGGCTATCAACATCGGTCAGATCGATCTGGCCTTCCTGGCGAGAATAGAAGTTATGGCTGCCGCCAAAGGATGCACCAATGCAAGGAATGGATACCTCCAAATGAATTGTGCCGGAATCGGACATTTCGAACTCACACTCAATGTCTGCACCGGTAGGAACGACACCGGAGTCGATATTGGTTCCGGTAATCTTCAGAACGCCAATAAAGCGATTATCCGTAATCGGTGATTGAATGTTGCCTTCCCACAGCTTGATGTTGATAGAATCATTTGTACCAGCCTTGAGTGTTTGCCCGGCTTTGAAGGTGATTGTACCCTTTTTGGGCAGCGCATCTCCCTCGCTCACCAAGAATTCCAGCGTGGGAACACCGCCAAGCTTGTCTACCACCTCAACACCGATAGAATGCGATGCCGGAATAGCACCGATCGTTGCCAGTGTCTTTGTTATAACAATCTTGCTGGTGCCAATAGGCTGTTCGTGGCCAAACTCATCAAATACTTTAACGGTAAAGCTGTTCTCGCCGTTCTGCGGCAACGGCAAAGAAATCATAAGATTCGACTTAAGCACTGCGTTGCCAGAAGACCAACCAGTATCAAGACTCGTAAACTGGATGGTATATCCGTTCAGTTCTTTTTCAAGGACGCACATTACCTTTGCAATGTCATTGGGGGTACGCGCGGTGTACTTGAACGACAACGCAATGTCGGTCTTAATCGTTTCGTTGGCAGACTTCCGGGCATGTGTAGAGGAAGACCAGTCTATGGACTCAGCAAAGATACTTGCACCCTCGGCAACTGCGGTCATTGGGTTCACATCAATGTTTGCCGGCAACGACAACTCGTATGCAATCTTATCTCTTAAGGGCTTGTAGTTTGTAGGCCCGCCTACAAAAACAATCCTTTCCAAATCGTTTGCAGACAGACCTGCTTTTGCCAGTGTTTCTCTGCAAGCATCGACCGTTTCCTTAACCAGGTCGGCTATGATGCCGTCAACCTGGCTGCGGCTAAGATCAATGTCAATATACATTTCGTTATTGTCTTCATCAACCGTCCGTGCTTCGCCTTCACTCAAGGCAATCGTACTGGTTTCCATAGCAGACAATTCGATTTTTGCTCTTTCGGTTGCCCACTGTGCAATCCGGCAGAAGGTTTTGTACTTTCGATTGATCAAAAAGTCTTCCGGGAGATTGAAATTGGCTCTCAGCCAGGGAATTACAATTTGGTTGAAAACCATCCGGTCAATATCACGGCCGCCACACATTTCAATGCCACCGTGGGCAAGCAGATTAACCTTGCCGTTAATATTTTCGGCAATTGAAACATCAAATGTGCCACCACCCAAATCATAAACCAAGAAGATGCCTTCTTGCTTGGAGGTGCGCATTATGCTCATAATTGCAGCAACCGGCTCCTGCATCAGGGCGACATTGTTGATACCGGCAAGTTTTGCAGCCTGGAGGGTCGCATCCTTTTTCATTTGGTTAAATGCTGCCGGCACAGTAATCACGACAGCAGTTTCAGGATCGTTACGGATTTCTTCCGGGAGATATCCATAAAGAACCTTCAAAATTTCAGCACTGCACTCTTCTGGAGTTAAGGAAAGGCCAGCAGACTCCAACTCAATCTTTGTGCTTGTTCCCATGAAGCGCTTGAAAAGGGTTGCAGAATTGGTGGGATTATAAGGGGCCTGATTATAGGCCTTGTTGCCGTAGTATCTGTTACCGCGCTTATCCACATAAATTGCAGAAGGGGTAACATCATTCTGTTCGGGACTCTTCCAAACCCGGACATTGGTGCCGTCATATGAACAAATTGCACTGTTCGTTGTTCCCAGGTCGATGCCTATGTAATGCCTCATTTTTCTGCCCTCCCCAAAATTACAGTTCCGGTTTTTATTACAGCATTATCTTGCATAATAATCGGTTCCATTGTTTGTGCCACATAAAGAATATCTTCAGCTTCAAAATCTTCGATATTCAGCGGAGTTACTGCCATGCCCGGATCGTATAGCTGCCCATCAAGGGTAACCACCCTAATTCCGGCATCGTCAAGCGCTTTTGTTACCTTCTTGGAAAACCACTGAAATTGGCTGGAATATTTGTTTTGCTCGTCAATATCAAGCTTGCTTATTGCTTTGGCGAATACGCCTTTGAATCTATGTAACTCGCCGGCAATAACTACCAGGTTATCTTTTAATTTCCCGTAATCTTCTACCATAGCTGTACCCTCAAACACAAATGAATCAATCAGCCAATTTCAAGCCCTGAGGCACATAAGATGACGAATGCCCATAAGGACAAAGGAAAATTTCTGTGTATGCTTCTCCATCCAGGTAAAGCTGATACTTATCGACCATAACACCTTCAACATCTCCGATGTTGACACAATAAGAGGCGTGGCGTTCCCATGTAAAGGATTTGCCATCCAAAGTTCTCAAGCTTGCCAGATACCTATCGCTGCTGGAAACCGTAGATGTCATAACAGGATTTGACATACTATATCCGAAGTTTTCCTCATCCGGTCTTTGACTTTCAAAGAGAATATCTCTTCTATTTGCACTTGCTTCCATTTTCTTGGCAAAATCTTCTTTGAAGCCGGGCTTTTTGGATTCTTGCTCCATATACTGAAGAAGCAGATCAGCAAGGTCTTTGGGTTTTCTTCTGCTTTTAACGATAGCATCGATAATAGCATAAATGGTGAAGATAAAAACAGCTGCAGCCAAGATGCCCCAAATCCATTTCGCAACTACAGACTCAACCGAAATCGCAATGATTGTAAAGATGGCCCCAATTGCCGTAAAAATCGCTGTCATAGTCCATTCCGTTTTTCCCATACTCTTAGTCTCCTTCTATATTTATTCCGGTAAACAAATTTGACAAGGATCGTACTCGCCGGAGTAGTAATCCTTCTCCGTTAAACGCTCAACATTATTTTTGTCTTTCACAAAGATGCAGTCCTCTTTGTGATACTTCTCTCCGCTTTCGGTTATGTAATACTCCCCATAATACGAGTTGCTTCGAATAACATTTGTAGTGATTACTGCGCCAATAATCAGCACCAGTACAATCACAGAAACGGCAATTACACTCTTTTTGTGTAACATGAGCCAGGTCTTAATTCGTAACCATAGTCCAGGGTGCAGCAAGTGGTGTGCAAACTCATTTGCCTCATATTCTTCATCAACCGAACACTCGGTGTTGCCATCCTTTAGGTGATTGCAAACTATGTGACCAACCTCATGCGCTAATGCCAGTAGCTTCTCTTTTGCTGACAAGTCCTCAAAGATAAACACAAATCTGGCTAAGCCCTGTTTGTAGGTAAATGCTTTGCGCGCCTTTGCATACTCAGTCAGTCCCATTTTATCCAAAAGATGCTGTGTGCCAAGATCCTCAATGCCGTACTCTACTATTTCGTATCCCTGATCTTCAATGATGTACACCAAATTATCAAGGGTTACCGTTTGAAGCCGGTACTGCGAGAGCAATGTATGCGCCCGATGTTTAATCATTTTCTCGTTATTCATTGGCAGCATCCTCATCTTTGATGTTGCCATCAATTTCAATACTCCCTCCGGCAACGGACAATCCGTTATATGCCTTGACCGCTTGAGTGGACTCGCCATTTGTGCAACGATTGTATTCAACGCTTAGAATGGTCTTAACAGTGTGAACACCCCGTTCATCAAGTGCTGCCAACATCGCACAAATCTCATAAAACTGATCATTGAAGATTGTAAGATCTGCGTCATATGCCTGCTTCAGATTGAGTAATTTGCAGATTTTAATGACCGTGTCATAAGATGTGCCGCCGATCCCTTTAGATAACGCATTAGAAAGTGTGCTATATGGAATCCCGCTTTTTTCAGAGAATTGGCGCACACTTTTATATTGCCGTTTGATTTCAGACTTAATGAGTTTCGTAATGCTATCCAAAACAATACCCAACCTTTCTGAAGAATACATAATCATTGTATCACCATTAATCGATAATTACAATATCTTTTTAACGAAATTCGGTTAATTTTTCGTTGCTTTTGCTTGTTGTTCGCATAGGTGTCGCTTTTAAGCGACACCTCAACAAAATCCGCAAAATAGCACTTGCAATTTTTCTTTGGTTGTGTATAATCATTTTAGAACATCTGTTCTGTTTTAAAAATTGAATAGGCGTCCCGACGGAATGGTTGAGATGAAATAGGCTGCGTAATTCCATCTCCAGGTCAGATTGCTTTGAAATAACCGGTTCAGTTATACCAGACTTGCTTTAAGCAGACATGAGAGGCCACCGGCAAGATAGCGCTCAGAAATGAGGGCTACCTTGTCGGTGGTTTTTTTGTTTTTCTTAGGCAAAAACCGGTGTGAAACAGACCTTTGTTCAAACAAGATCGGAGGTGATAACCATACCAAGACTATCCAAGAAAGCGAAGCGGGAGTGGAGTCTGTTCCTAGATCCATGCACCGGACGGCGCAGCTACAACGAACTTTGCCGCCGCTGCACCCACTCTTGCAAGCAAAGTTTTCGCGTCATTGTGGCGGCTTGTCCCCACTATGAAAGCAAGCGCAGCACAAGGTGCCGAAACACGCACCAAAACACCGCAATTTCCGAAGATGGATCGCGGTGATGAAAGTATCCGCCGCCGAAACAAACGCGCCGTACACAAGAAGAAAACAGCAAAACACGCACCCTTTTCCTACAGAAAAAGGACACCTCAGGTTTTACCTCACAAACGGCGCAAATTGGCATTAACCCACCTTCTCTTCAAGTAAGACATAAATATATAAATAAATAATTTAATCTTACTTAGCTGAGAGAAGAAGTATGAAGGAGAAATGTATGTTAGAAGACAAGATTTACACCCTGGAAGAGATGCGTTCCCTGGGCATTGACACCCACGAGTATGTGTTCATGAATCAGCCGGGAGAAGCCACCGGAATGCTGATGCTTAAAGCAGAAAGCCGCACCCCAAGCATACGGATGTTCTTCTCCCTTTCCGACGGAAGGAAGATCCTTACACCGGTCTTTTGGTGGCAGCTGGGCAGAGGCTTCCAAAACATCCCCACCGGAACAGTTTTGAAGCTGACTTATGCCCAAAACAGTACCGGACAAATCCACCTTGAAAATGCCGTGCCGGTATAAACGGCATCAGTGGCATTTTCTTAGCAAGCATCGCGTTTGGGCACCATGTGCAAACGCAACACCTTGGGAATATCCCAAACCCTTATAACTTGGAGGTAACGATATGAACGAAAAATATGAAATCAACGAACTGCCTTTGGGCGCACTCATCCCTTTTAAGAACCACCCCTTCAAGGTGATTGAAAACGAAGAATTGACCGCCCTGGCGCAGAGTATCAAAGAATCCGGAGTGTTAGTTCCGGCCTTGGCTCGTCCCGCCGCTGATCGATACGAACTGATCTCCGGACACAGAAGATTGGCCGCTTGCAAGCTGCTTGGTTTGCCCACCATCCCCGTCATCGTCCGTGATCTGACCGATGCCGAAGCCATCATCACTATGGTGGATGCCAATCTGCAAAGAGAGCATATTCTTCCTTCGGAAAAAGCTTTTGCCTACAAGATGAAAATGGAGGCTATGAAGCACCAGGGCAAAACTTTGCGCCATGTTGGCACGATGTCCCGCACCGATGAAGAGATCGCCAAGGAAAGCAAGGACAGTGCCCGGCAGATCCAGCGGTATATTCGGCTGACCAATCTGATCCCGGAGATCCTTGATATGGTTGACAACAAGGAGATCGCACTGACTCCTGCCGTGGAGCTTTCCTACTTGACCCAATGGGAGCAGCGTTGCCTTTACAACATCATGCAGATGTATGGCGCAACTCCGTCTCTTTCCCAAGCGCAGCGGATGCGCCGTATGAGCGAGGAGCGCCGTTTGGGCGAAGGGGATATGGAAGATATTATAGCTGAGATCAAAGGCAACCAAGTGGAATGTATCCGCATCACCGAAGAACGCTTCCGGAAGCATTTCCGCAGAGATGTTTCCCCGTTGGAAATGGCTGAGATCATCGATAAGGCGCTGGAATATTATCAGCAGTATCTCGACCGGAAGAGAGATGAAAGGTAAGGTGAAATTTATGGCTATCAAGTTTTATACCGGCTTATTGGATAAGCCGCAGGAATATCGCATCGGCAATGTTCGTTATGTGGTCGAATCCCACTTTCTTCCCTTCCCCAAGCCAGAGCAAAAGACCATGCGGGACAGAGTGGAGCGGCTACTGACCAGTGATTTTACAGATTTGACGGTTTTTGAGGCAGCAGATACAATGGATGCAGAAAATGTGTGTTCGGTTGCCGGAAAGGAGGACTAAATGCAGCCTAAGAAGCACACCATCGGCATTACTGCTCTATACTGCCGCTTATCCCGTGATGACGGCGCTGAAGGTGACAGTAATTCCATTTCCAATCAGAAAAGAATGCTTTCCAAATATGCCAAGGAAAACGGTTTTGACAACACCCGCTTTTATGTAGATGACGGCTATACCGGCACGAATTTTAACCGACCCGGCTTCCAAAAGATGCTGGAGGATATGGACACCGGCTTTATATCCACCTTGATCATCAAAGATATGTCCCGTTTGGGCCGTGACTACCTGCAAGTGGGATATTACACCGAAACCTATTTCCCCGACCGAAATATCCGATTCATCGCCATTAACGATTGCGTTGACAGCGCAGACGGAGAAAACGAGTTAGCACCCTTCCGCAATGTCATGAACGAAATGTACGCCCGTGACATCAGCCGCAAGGTGCGCTCTGCCCACCGCATTCGTGGTAACCTGGGTGAGCCGTTGGGCCAGCCTCCCTTTGGCTATATGAAATCCCCGGAGAACAAGAAAAAGTGGATCATTGACCCTCCCGCCGCTGAAGTGGTTCGCAAAGTATTTCGTCTTTACCTCGCAGGAAAGGGCATCGACACCATTGCCCGCATTCTGCAAGAAGACGGGCATCTAAACTGCACCGCCTACTGGCAATCCAAAGGTATTGGCCGTGGAGGCAAGAAAACCCAGCCGAATCCCTACAAGTGGAAAGGCTCCACCATCACCAAAATCCTGGGACGGCAGGAATACTGCGGCGACATCATCAATTTCAAGACCACCTCCAAATCCTTCAAAAATCGTAAGCGCATCGACAACAATCCGGAGGATTATGTGGTATTCAAAGATGTCCACGAACCGATTATAAACCGCGAAGATTTCGAAGCCGTGCAAGCACTCCTGGGCAACACAAAACGCCGTCCTCCGAAAGCGGAAAACGGCGAAAAGAACCTTTTTTCTGACATTTTGTATTGCGCTGATTGCGGCAGCAAACTGTGGTATCATACCAACACCATCAATAAGGACATCCACTATTTCAGCTGTTCCAATTATGTGAAGGACTATCGCGGCACTTGCGAGACCCGTCACTATATCCGGGCGGATGCCATTGAACAAGTGGTGATCCTGGAATTGGCACGATTGGCCCGGTACTTGGACGAAGACGAGGTTGCCTTTGTGGAACTGCTCACCAAAAAGAGTGAAAAGGATGCGCTGGCAGAGCAAAAGATGCTGCAAGACGAACTGCAGCGCTCCATTGCTCGAAACGAAGCGGTTGCACGGCTATTTGAAAAGCTTTATGAAGATAACGCCAGTGGCAAGGTTACCGATGAGTGGTTTATGCAGCTATCTCACAAGTACGAGGTAGAACGCATGACACTTAAGCAGAAGATCAGCGATCTGCAAATCAAGCTCCACGATATGGATCATCACCGCAAGGGCCGAGATCGATTTGTTTCCATCGTGCGAAAGCTGCTTGAGATGGAGATCATAACCCCCGCTATTCTGCGTGAACTGATTGGCCGCATCGAGGTATATGAAACCCAAGGCACGGGCAAGGATAAAACCCAGCGGATCGCAATTTACTACCGCTTCGTGGGATACCTGGAGTTGCCCGAAGGTAAACTCGACCCTAACTACACCGCCGACCTCCGCAGAGGTGTTGCGGTAGAATATATCCCTAAAATCCCCGCATAAAAAGAAAAAGTCCCGCCAAGCAGGACTTCCATGGATAAAAAAGTGAGTAGTCATAACCAAATCCGTTATGACTACTCGACATGGTTGCGGAGGCAGGACTCGAACCTACGCCCTGTTGCGGTGCCCGGCAGAAACTTCGCCCGACAAAGCAGGCTCGTTTCTTGCCGACCGCTGCCACTCGCTCGCCTCCCTTTTTCCGCCACCGGCGGCGGTCGGCTCGCTCCCCTCCGGGAACCCGGAGGTCGCTTGAGCATTGCTCTATAACCAAAGAAAAAACCCAAGCCATTCGGCTTGGGTTTTTTTGGTTGCGGAGGCAGGACTCGAACCTACGACCTCCGGGTTATGAGGGGTCGAAAATCCCGTTTTTCCCAACTTTTTATGCTATTATTTTGCGTTATTTCCGTTATTTTTCCATATATTGTCGACTAACTTAAAATAAATTA
>JBGVMD010000001.1:0-12878 GCA_045124575.1 Faecousia sp. | reverse complement strand
CCCTTCGTGGCCTATGACGGCTACTGCGGGAATACGGAGCGCATCTATAATATTACCATCGACAATTTTGACGGCGGCTTCCAGGTGGGGCGGTATTTCCGGGAAAGCGGCCAGAAAAATGTGCTGTACATTGCCGACAATGCCGTCTGCGTGGACAAGGAGCGCTTTGAGGGCTTCCGGGCGGGCTTCGGGGAAGGAGCGGAACGGCTGATCGTGCCCATGCACAAGGCGCAGCGGTGGGAATTCTACCGGGAAAAGCTGCCTGTGCTGCGGAGCGTCTCGGGCGTGTTCGCGGCGTCTGACCATTATGCCATCGACCTGATGCAGTTTCTGGGAGAACAGGGCATCCGGGTTCCGGAGGAGGTGTCGGTGGTGGGCTTTGATGATACGCCCATGTGCCAGCTGATCACGCCGCCTCTGAGTTCGGTGAGCCAGAATCTTGCCCGCCGGGCGGAGCTGGCGGTGCAAAAGCTGCGGGAGCTGAAGGAGAAGAAATTGGAAGAGACCTCCGTGACCTTACCGGTGACCCTGGTCCTGCGGGGCAGCACGAAAAGCCGGAAGCAGTGATACATACGGCAGCAGGATCTCACATGCGTACCGTTGTTCTTCACGGGCAAACAGTACGCCTGGTTTTGTGCGTAAATTAGTATATTACAGGGATAAATAGGATATTTTACCAGAAAATAACATCAATTCTTATGTATGTTTTAGAGGCACCGCTGCTGACTTTATCGACCATTTGCGTTATAATTTTACATACGAAAAGTATGAGGATTGCTATACCCTTTTTTAGGGAATTGACATAAGGAAGGTATTTGAATTGCCTGCAGCACTAAAGAAAATTATCAATATTATTTCCACCGTGGGCGTGGCTCTGGTTGTCCTGTGTGCCATCCTGCTGGTGGGTGTCAGAATTTTCGGCTTTCAGCCCTTCGCCGTCCTGTCCGGCTCCATGGAGCCTGCGTATCATGTGGGCGACCTGATTTACGTGAAAAGCGTGGATTACCGGGAGCTTGCGCAGGGGGATGTGATCACCTTCCTGCTCAGCGAGGACACCGTCGCCACCCACCGGATTGTGGAAGTGGTTCCGGACGAGGAAGACGCCTCGGTTCTGCGCTACCGCACCAAGGGCGATGCCAACGACACCGAGGACGGCTCGCTGGTCCATTATAAGAACGTCATCGGTACGCCGAAGTTCTCCCTGCCGTACCTGGGCTATGTTGCCAGCTATATTTCCTCGCCTCCCGGCATGTATGTGGCCATCGGCGCCTGCGCCATGCTGATCCTGCTGGTGTTCCTGCCGGATCTGTTCGGGAAGGAAGAGAAGCAGGAGCGCAAGCGGGGCCGCTACGAGCGGTGAACCCGGATACATACTTGACGGGCATTATTTATATAGTAAAACTTTTATCGTAGGTATGGTCAGCATTAACCTGACCGCAGATCCCCGCGCGTACTTTGGTTTCATCAGATGTGAACCAACATGTTCCTCCATCTGTGAAATAAATAAACAAATAAAACCGCAGCCAACGGCTGGTATTTTGGCGGCGATACCATCACTATGACCGGTGATACGACCCTCTATGCGATCTGGAAACTCGATTGGAAGCCCACAATTGCAGACGTCGAATTCCAGAAGCATGTCGTTGATGAGAATGGAAATGACGTCACGGGGGTAACAGACGACTTTACCTTTACCGTGAGCAGCAATTTCGCTGGCACGAGTTACAAGGTGTATACGGCTGACGGCCTGACCCAGGTTACTTCCGGAACATTCAGCGCCAGCGCATTGGCCTTCACACTGAAAAACGGTCAGTATATCGTGATCGAAGATGTGCCGAATTCCACCACAGCCTACACCATTACGGAAACGGTCCCTGATGGATATACTGCGCAAAATGGCGCGACAACCACGATCAACATCAACGAGACAACGAATAGTACCGGTAAGTTCACTTCTCGCTTTATCAATGTGCTGAAGAAGTACACCGTTACCTACGATGACGGTGTTGCGGATGAGGAGATCGTTGTTCCCGCCGCACAGGAAAAGATTTACGGAGTGGACCTGACCCTGTCTTCCACAAAACCTGAGCGTGCCGGTTACGACTTCAACGGCTGGAAGGGCAGTGACGGAAACACCTATCAGGCTGGCGCTGTGTATACAACGGATGCTGCGCTGACCCTGACCGCGCAATGGAAGCTCAAGTCCTATACCGTTACTTACAATACCAACGGCGGCACCGGCACCTATGCAAACCAGACCAAGGAGCACGGCAAGGCGCTGACGCTGTACACCAATGAACCTACCAAGGCCGGTTATACGTTCGCCGGCTGGCTCGGCAGCGACAATGCAACTTATCAGGCAGGCGGCACCTATACAGCGAACGCTGACCTGACGCTGACTGCACAGTGGACTCCCGCAAATTACACGATCACCTATAACCTGAACGGCGGTACGGTGACCGGCAATCCTACCGGCTACACCATCGAATCTGCCGCGATCACGCTGAACAACCCCACAAAGACAGGTTATACCTTCGCAGGCTGGACCGGAACGGATCTTGCTGGGGCACAGATGAACGTGACGATCCCCACCGGCAGCACCGGTGACCGTGCGTATACCGCGACCTGGACGCCTGTGGTCTACCAAATCAGCTATAATTTGGCTGGCGGTTCCCTGGCAGAGGGTGTAAGTAATCCCGAGACCTATACCATTGAGACACCTACCTTCACGCTGAACAACCCCACCAGAGAAGGCTATGACTTCGCAGGTTGGGCATTGGCTGGCGTCAGCGGCGTTTCTCAAAGTGTAACAATTGAAAGCGGCAGCACCGGTGACCGGGCATATACCGCAACTTGGACGCGGAAAACCTACACCATCAGCTATAATGGCTTAGAGGGTGCGGCAGTTGCAGCTAATCCCGCAACCTATACCATCGAGTCTGACAGCTTCACGCTGAACAATCCCACCAAGGCCGGTTATACCTTCGCAGGCTGGAGCGGCACCGGCATTGACGGCACTTCCACCAGCGTGACCATCGCCAAGGGCAGCACCGGCGACCGTACTTACACTGCAACCTGGACGCCCATTGAATACACCATTTCCTATCATGGCTTGGAGGGTGCAACGGTGAGCGGAAATCCCACTGGCTACACCATTGAGTCCGATGGCATTACGCTGAGCAATCCCACCAAGGATGGCTACGCCTTCGCAGGATGGACCGGAACCGGTCTCACCGCGGCGACGGAAAGCGTGACCATCACCAAGGGCAGCATGGGCAACCGCGAATACACCGCAACCTGGACCCCGCTGTACAAGTATGAACTGGTCTTCGACGATAACACCACCGACGAAGTAACCAATATGCCTGAGGGCTACAGCAGTACCGCTTGGGAAGCAAATGCTTCCTATACCCATAGCTGGACTGGAGAACCCACCCGCACCGGCTACACCTTCCTGGGATGGAGCACGGAGAGCGATGCGGCAGAAGCTTCCAAGATCACGAGCTATCCCCTTAACGGTACAGCGGCTGACACCACGAAAGTGACTTTGTACGCCATCTGGCAGATCAACAAGTACACGGTTACCTGGAAGAACTGGGATGGTTCTGTTTTGGAGACGGATACGGATGTCCCCTATGGCACAACACCTACATATGATGGGGAAACGCCTGAGAAAGCAAGTGACCCGCAGTACAATTACGTCTTTGCCGGTTGGTCTCCCGAGGTCAGTGCAGTGGGCGAAAGTGATGTTACCTATACGGCAACATATACTCCCGTCCTGCAGGAGTACACAGTAAAATGGGTTGACGAGGATGGAACCACCGTTCTGGAGATGGATGAGAATGTCGCCTACGGCACAACTCCCGAATTCAATGGTGCGACTCCCACTAAGGCAAGCGCTGAAGGTTACGCCTACACCTTCGATACATGGACCCCGGAAATCAGCAAGGTTGTTGGTAACGTTGCGTATAAGGCAACGTACAAGGCAACGCCCATCGACTATACCGTCACCTTTGAAACCAACGGCGGAACGCTGGCAGAAGGCGCAAGCGGCACTGCAAGCTATACTGTTGAAACTGCCATCACCCTGCCTGGGGTTACAAGACCCGGTTACACATTCAAGGGCTGGAAGGTTACCGTCGCAGCGGAAAGCGATACCAACTGGAAACTGGATGACACATACACGGCAGAGATCGAAGCCGGCAAATACGGCGACGTGACACTGACCGCCCAGTGGGAGGCCATCACCGCCGACCTGGTGATTCAGACCACACTCAGCGCAAGCGCCTGTTTCGCTGACCAGAACTTCGTGTTCGTAGTCACCGGCACTGCTGATGATGTGAATGTCGGTAAGATCGAATTTGAGGTAGCGCTGAACGGCAGCGACCGCGTGACCATCGCCCAAATTCCCGCCGGTTCCTACACCATAACAGAAAAGAGCGGCTGGTCCTGGCGCTATACCGGCGACCAGACTGCAGCAGCCGAGATCGAGGACGCAGAAGCAAAAACAGTGACCTTTACCTTCGATGATCCGGACAACACGTCTTGGCTGAGCGGTTACCACATGAACTAAGAAAGGAGGCAGCGATCTATGAAAAACGCAAATTCGAGAAGAAAAAACCATAGCAGAAGGTTTGATCCCAAGAAGCTGACATTGCTGCTCTCCGTGGTTTTGCTGCTGGGTGCCGTTGTAGGCGGCACCGTGGCATACCTGACAGCGGGCACCGGAAAGGTAACCAATACCTTCACCCCGGGCCATGTGGATTGTGTGGTATCCGGCAGCGGAAATCGCTTCACCATTGCGCCTGATAAAGACACGAACACCAACGTGTATCTTCGTGCCGCAGTAGTGGGCAACTGGGTGGACGGCAAAGGCAATGTCTACTGGATGGCGCCCAGCTTCGAAGTTTCCGGCAGCAGCTGGAATAAAGTCGGCGATTATTACTATTACCAGAGCGAAGTTGCTCCCGGCGGTGAAGCCAGCGAACTCACTGTCACGCTGACTTCTGAGACACCTGAGGGCTACACCTTTCAGGTTCAGGTCCTGGCAGAGGCCATCCAGAGCGCGCCTGCCGGTCAGACTGCCTGGGATAACGGCGGCATGAACTAAGGAGGGCAGATTATGAACGGATTACTGAAAAGAACCGGCATGCTCCTGCTCTGCCTGGTCATGCTGATGAGTCTGGCGCTTCCGGCAGCAGCCGCAGACAGCAATGTCATTTATAACGGCAAAGCGGATAACTTTGTGTTCCTTCCCGGCAGCAGCAAGTCCGGCAGCGACCTTTTCCCCAACTTCAAGGATGTTATGCCCGGTGATTCCCTGACGCAGGAGATTACCGTGAAGAATAAGGCTTCCAACCGGGTAAAGGTCAAGATCTACATCCGCGCGCTGGGCGCGGAGGAAGACGCGGAGTTTCTGAACCAGATGAAGCTGACGGTTGCACAGAATGGCGATTCCATTCTTTTCAAGGCCCCCGCCGATGAGACCGCCCAGCTGACCAACTGGACATGCCTTGGAACCTTCTATTCCGGCGCGGAAATTAAGCTGAATGTAACGCTGGATGTGCCCATCACCATGGGCAATGAGTTCCAGAACAGCACAGGAAAGCTGCAGTGGGAGTTCCGGGTAGAGGAGTTCGCCGTTGAGGCCAGCGACCCCAGTGCTCCCAAGACCGGCGACGATATGAACCTGCCGCTGATGTATACCATTATGGGCGTCAGCCTGGTTGGCATCATCGTGCTGCTGATCCTGGCGAAGAAGAACCGCAGGGATAAGGACAAGAAATAAGAAAAATGGATGACCCCGGTGGGTCATCCATTTTTTGTCCTCAAAAAAATAAAGACCGCTCCCAGGGCCATTTTTCACTGTAGAAAACAAAAGCCATTGATACGCTCGGCGGCCTCCTGGCCCTGGAATCGCAGCCGAAATGATTCCGCTTCCGTTGACTTTTTCCTGTCCATCCGATATGATAACGGCAAATCATTTGCATGGAAAGCAGGGATAACCATGACCTTTTACGAAAAAATGCGCATTGTCTGTCTGGCAGTCCCGGCGGGGAAGGTGGCGACCTACGGTCAAATTGCCATGCTCTGCGGCAAACCGAGAAATTTCCGCCAGGTGGGTTACGGGCTGAAACACGATTTGGCAGGAGCGGATGTGCCGGCCTTTCGGATCGTCAACAGCAGGGGAGAGCTGAGCGGCGCCATCCATTTTCAGATCCCCGGTTTACAGCAGAAGCTGCTGGAGGACGAGGGCGTTGCGGTGCTGTGGAATGGAAACAGCTGGTGTGTGGATTTGAAGAAATACGGATGGCAAAGCTCCGTGGAGGATGCGGAAGCGTTTCAAAGGCAGTTTGAAGCGGAACAGAACGGTTAACGGGGGATTGGCCTTCAACAGGAACGGATGCTCCCTGGTGAGGAAAACAGCGGATTGTGTTCCATTTATTTGCGGAAGAAGGATTCTGAATGAACGCACAGGAAAATCCATTGCTGGATCTGTCATACGAATTCTTAATAAAAACCTTTGGTTTTGCTTAAGAAGGCACCGCCGAAAGGCGCTGCCGATTGGAGAATATTCGAAATAGAATATTCTCCAATCCCGGCTCATTATCAAAACGCAAAAGAACCTGTCCACCTAAAAAAGCATGAGAAAATCCAGATGTACGGCACGTACATCTGGATTTCTGATCTTTATGACAAAAAAGGGCAGCATTGACCGCCGTTACATCCGAAGTTACAGAATATACCCGCCGCTTCTGGCCCAGAACAGCCAGAAGGTCAGGGTAATGGCGCTGAAGACCGTGGTTGCGGCGCAGACGCTGCCGGTCAGCGTGCCGTCATGGCCCATTTGTTTTGCCATGACATAGGCAGAGGGGGTGGTGATGCTGCCGAGCATGATGAGCAGTGCCACCAACTTCTGATCCGTGAAGCCCAGCCGGACAGCCACGGGCAAAAAGACCGCCGGAAGGATCACCAGCTTGATCAGAGCTGCAAGTACGGTTGGCTTGACCTTAGCCAGAGCGGCTTTTCCCCGAAAGCCCGCGCCAATGGCCAGCAGGGCCAGGGGACTTGTCATGCCGCCAAGACTGCTCATGGCCTTGGCCGCCATGGTGGGGATGGGAAGCTCCAGAAGACTCGCCAGCAGCCCCAGGGCAATGGCGATGAGAGTCGGGTTGCGGAGGATTTTTCCGATGCTGCGGCGGAGCTTCTTGCCCAGAGGTTCGGTGTTCTCCTGGGCATCGGGGCATTCCAGGGTCAGGATCAGAACGGCAAAAATGTTGTACAGCGGAACGCTGCCCAAAATCATCAGGCCGCTCATGCCGCTGGTGCCGTAGATGTTCTGGATAAACGCCGCTCCCAGGATCGCCGCCGAGGAACGGTAGCAGGCCTGAACGAACTCGCCTACGATGGACTTGTCCCGGAAGAGCCAGCGGCTTAACACCCAGATCACCAGAATGGTCACCATGGTCACGGCGGCGCAGAATCCCACATACCCGGCGTCAAAGCTAGTGCGGATGTCGGTTCCCGCCAGATCGTTGAAGAGCATCACCGGCAGGGTAACATGGAACACGAATTTGTTCGCCACCGACACAAAGCCGTCGGTCAGGAACTGCTTTCGGTAGAGAATATTGCCCAAGAGCATGATAAAGAACAGCGGCATGGTGCTGTTCAGGCTGAACATGAGATTTTCCAGCATAAAATTGGCTTCCTTTGCTTATTGCTTTTTATAATCCATATACAGAACGCCGCCAGACTCAGCCCGCCGATGCCCCGGCCGCTGTCCTTGCGATACTGGCTGATGTGACAGTAGGTTTCTGTGTCAGGGGCGGTTCCAGATATCAAATCCGTATGGATGTTACTATACCATATCGGATTCGGAAAATCCATTCGCAGTATGAAAAAACAGATGACAGTGCATGTTATTTGTGGTATACTATTTCAAAACATATCCCCCCTGGGGGGATATGTTTTTGAGACGAAATAGTTCCTTAATCCACTGGATTTTTGGGAGTAATTTAAATGAAAACAAAAAAGATTGCCACATGCTATGCCATAATGGCGGCGGCCCTGTACGCCGTGAATATTCCCCTGAGCAAACTGTTTTTGCAGCTGTGCAGCCCACCATGATGGCGGCGTTTCTGTACTTGGGCGCAGGTGCAGGGCTGTTCCTCTGCGGCATTCTCAGCAGAGAGAACGAAAAAAGCAAACCGCTGACGAAGGCGGAACTTCCCTATACCCTGGGAATGATCGTGCTGGATATTGCCGCGCCCATTCTGCTGATGATGGGGTTGGAACGGACAAATTCCGCCAATGCCTCTCTGCTGAACAATTTTGAAGTCGTGGCCACATCCCTGATCGCTTTTTTCGTGTTTAAAGAGGCTTTGTCCAGACAGCTGGACATTGCCATTGGGCTTGTAACAGCAGCCAGCGCTGCCCTCAGTTTCGAGGGTGCAGGCAGTTTTCAGTTTAACACGGGTTCGCTGCTGGTGCTGGGGGCTGCCTGCTGTTGGGGTCTGGAGAATAACTGCACCCGGATGCTCAGCTCCAAATCTTCTGTTCAGATCACTACCATTAAGGGCTTTTTTTCAGGCCTTGGCAGTTTGGCCGTAGCGCTGACTGTTGGAGAGGAAATTCCCGGCATTAGCTGGATCCTCTTGGTTTCGCTATTAGGCTTTGTGGCTTATGGTTTGAGCATCATTTTTATATTCAGGCGCAAAAGGAACTGGGGGCGGCGAAAACCAGCGCCTACTATTCCATAGCCCCATTTCTGGGTGCTGCCTTTGGCATGCTTCTGCTGGGCGAGCGGCCTAGGGCGCAGTTTTATATTGGCCTTGTGATTATGATCGCGGCAACCGTGCTGATGGTGAAGGATACCATCGGTTTGCAGCATACCCATGAGCACATCCACATCCATACCCACGAGCACCGGCATGGGGAGCTGGTGCACACGCATGAGCATCAGCATATTCACACCCATACGCATGTCCATGAAAAGGACGAAGCTGCCCACGGTCATTCCCACGAAGCCATTGAAGAACACGACCATACACATATGCCTGCATAAGGCGCTGCGGGATTGGAAATGAAATCCTGCTGTAAACCAGCAACGGACCGTACCGATTGGGTGAATCGTGGGGCAGCCTGTCACAAAGAAAAAGCGCCCCTTCCGGGACGTGAAAGACAAAGAAATAACCCTTGATCGATCAGCGAATCATGCTAATGGATCAAGGGTTATTTCAGAACATAGTCAGGTTCCAGCATTTACGTAACCTCTGCTTTCTATAGAATTGGGAGATTCCTTAGTACATTGGACTCACTCCTTTTTTGTACCTTCATAATACCTTTTGAAACTAGAAAATGCAAGATGGGATGTTCCATAAGAATCGGTGTAAAAAGTTGGAGAAAGTGAGAATGGACAAGGGAACTTCAAAGTGCTATACTAAATATATTGGGCGGCTTTTGGGGAGAATCCGCCCATTTTTTCTGTTTGCATCAGAATAGGAGCACAAACATCGCAATGATGGCGCCGAAAACGCCGATCACAGGGAACAGGCAGCCACAGCATCCACTGTGGCGAGGAGGGCGATGCCACATACCGCCTCCCATGGGAGGGGGATACATTCCACCGCCCATCGGGGGCCTGTGATGCATTCCGCCGCCCATAGGCGGACGGTGATGACCTCCGCCAAATCCAGGACCACCAGGTCCTCCACGATGTCCTCCGGGGCCTCCAGGGCCGCCATGATGTCCGCCAGGTCCAGGCATATCTTTTTCCTCCTAAATATAGTTTCGTTTTATGCACAAATCTTCAAAATTCCGCAGGCAGCGCCTACCAGAGTTACAGGGACCAGCAGGGCCACACCACCGGCTACCAGAAAGCAACCGATCAGGGCAGGCAGCGCCAGTGTGAACAGGATCACAGCAACGACTTTTGCCAAGCCCCAGGTGACCTTAAAGGCCAATCCAATGGCTTTTGCAAACAGCCACACGAATGCGATTAATACCAATAATTCAAACATTTCTATCCTCCAGTGTGTTCGGATCCTTCATACGAACATTCACCTGAATGCCGATCCGTCTTACATAGTCAGGGTTTTGCTCTTGCTTTTCCAGAAGCCTAAGTGCCAGGATTCTTTCTCTTGCCGTCATGGCATTCACCTCCTTGCTTGATGGTCTTATTGTACAGGATGACCGAAGTAAGAAACAGGACAGAATTCGCAAAATAAGACCTGTTATTTCCGCGATTGCAGCAAAATAGGCGGCATACCATCGGTATGCCGTCTGAAGGCAATGCAGTTACTTATTCTTCCGGGCGTTATACTGCTCCGGATCTATGATGCCGTTGGCCAGCATCTTTTTCCGACCAGAGCTGCAATGTTCATCTCAAACACCTCCTATTCCGAGTTGTTAGACCGTAAGCGGTCGTAAAAAGCCGCCTGTCTCACTCAAGACAAGCGGCTTTCCATAATTCAGATAGGATGATGCCTGGATGGATTCTAGGAGATCATGCCATAGCGATTCTGCTTATCCTGAAAATGGGCGTGCTTCGCAAAGCCATATTCTTCGTTACGAAAGAAGCTGGCTTTACATTCGCTCTTATAGATAAGCGCAGAAGCGATGATTCTCATGATCGAGTTCCTTTCTGCAAAAGTAGTTGTTCTTGGTTTCTGGGATCAGCATAAAACAAGAAATCCATTTTGTCATTAAACTTGTGGTTAAAAGTTTGTTTGTAGCCACTTTCTGGCATTTAGCATGTCAGGATCTCTTGGATGAACCTGAAGCACATAATTGACCTTACCCACCAACTGCATCCGGTAAGTATCCTCCGAAATCTCCAGACCGATTCTACTAAGGTGTTCCTGGATACCGAATTTCCTACAGTAATACAGCTCTTGGCGCAGCTTGCGGCAGTAGTCTGCTGGGATGCTCAGTTTCTCATTGACTACGATGCCGGTGACAGTCTGCTGCTGACTAGGACGCTGGATCCGGGTTTTCTGCTCATTCAGCAGGAAGCCCATTTTCTTTAATTCCAGGCCGACAAACCGAATCACCTTAGCTGGATCAAAGTCACCGGAGAAGGTCATATCATCGCAGTACCGTGTGTAGGCGATTTCTCGTTCCCGGCACCACTGGCCGATCTGTTCGTCAAACTCATACAGAATAATGTTGGTAATTGCCGGCGAGCTGGGCGCTCCCTGGGGCAGGGCATCTTTATGATAGCAAAGCATGGTCAGCAGGATGCGCAGGGGCTCCGCGTAGATTTCCTCAGGGAATACCTTATCCTTTACGGTGGAGTATCGGATGCTGTCAAAGAAATGGAGAATATCCAGCTTCAGCACTATCTGCTTGCCGACATGGTGCTTGGCATTGCGCAGGGGGGAGCTGCCGAACCGATATGCTTTGGCATACCGGGATACAGGCATATGGATCAGAAGCACCTCGGAAATCCGCTTTTGAATGGATTTCAGCACCTCATCTGGGACGGATAGATTGCGGTAGTCTCCACTTTTCTTGGGGAGCTTTGCCTTGTGATAATGCTTGCTCAGATTATTGCTGACAGCATAGAGCGTCTTGGCACGGATGCCAAGATCCTGTTCAAGGGAGGAAAGCTCCCTGTATACGATCATGAAACTTCCCTCCCTTTCCCTTAAGCGGAACAATACAATGATGTATGGCGAAGTGCGCAGGGGTATTTCTGAAGCACACGGCGTGTGCGGTAATACCACAAGCAGTTCGTCTGAGCGCAAGCGAATACGATGCTTTGGTACTTCCCGACAGCGACTCGCTGCCGGTGTCAGAGACCTGACAAGAGCTATTGTTCCTGATGCGATTATAGCGCGGGAAGCCGTGCTATGCAATGGCCTGATTGTAAATTTTATGTTTCTTCTCACACATAAAAGTTAACGGACTCGCTAATTCACGAGTCCCGCAGATATTAGAACATGAGTACGCGGCCTGCGATCAAAGCACCAACCCCGCCGATTACAGGGAACAGGCAACCACGGCAGCCGCTGTTCCGGGGCGGTGATGGCCACCGTCAAATCCAGGACCACCAGGTCCTCCACGATGCCATCTAGGGCCTCCAGGGCCGCCATGATGTCTGCCAGGTCCAGGCATATTGCTTTCCTCCTAAAAAAGTGTTGTGAGTACAGTTGAAGATGAAAGAACTTCTGACGGCAAAGGCCAATGTGGACCGCCTCTTAAATATGGAAGTCTTGCCTGGTTAGGAGACACAACGCGATAAGTCTGGATGATATTATGTAAACCGGTGATTTGCAATAATCACGTAGCCGCAGTATGCGTTACCCAGAACAGTTTGTGCTTGCCAGTCCAACGATCTGGTAAAGGAAAATCCGGTCCGCTTCGCAGAAAAAGTGTAAACGACCGGCGAAACGGAAGGAAGCTTTTACAGCGGAAGAGGTGAAACTTCCACTGGAAAACCTTCCGTAGGATCAGGTTGGCTGGGGCATTCGTCTCATGCGCTGTACGGGAATGCAAATGCAGGAGCTGCTTGTTTTGGAGCCAAAACACATCGCAGAGGACGGCTCGTATATTGTTATTGAGCAGGCTGTTGTGATGGAGAAAGGCGCGGCGGCACGCCCAAGTCTCAGGATAGCTACCGGACAGTGCCGATTCCCCAAAGCGTGCGATACTGTGCAAGGCTTCTTCGGAGTGTTCCCACGGAATATTACTGGGAACGTGGCAAGCCCGATATGCCCCGTAATCCTTCTTACTTCCGCAAGAAATTCAAAGAAGAAATTTCCTCAGTTGAGGGAGTAAGAAGTGTTGACCCCGTACAGCTGCCGTCACACTCATGTTTCCCAAACGCAAGCACTGGGAATTGATCTTGCCACGATTCAGAGCCTGGTTGGCCATGC